>NZ_CAKJTM010000035.1:0-12273 GCF_917627345.1 Protofrankia sp. CiP3
CACCAGCCCACAACCGGGCACCGGCCACGCGGTGCGCCCACTGTTCCTGTCTGGATTGGCCGACCCCGGCCGGGCCATCCTCGCAGGCCCAGAGCTCATGGCAGGCCGCCACCGCCCGCGCGAAAAGGGCTGTAAAAGAACGGCTCTGACACACATTCGGTGATCATGTGCAGTGATCATATGATGCAACATCGCCCGCGTCGACTTCGTCCCGTTTTGCAACTTTCCAAGGTCGCACGGCGGCGGCTACCCGACCTTGTGAACGATTGTGAAACGGCTGGCTACGACCGTTTGACCCCGCCCCCTTCCACGGTGCATGTGGATGGCCTCACAAGGCGACTACAAAAAGTAGTAGATCGTAACACTGTGCGACCTTCGCGCACCCCTGGGGGCGCCCCAAGCGTCGCCCGGCACTCCGGGTTGGGCACTGGTATCGAATTCATCATGATGATAGAGTCCGAGGCTCATCGTTACTCCATCGTTCGCCGGTGGGCCGGGTGGGTTCCCCGTGCCACCCTTGGAGGGACGGGCAGCCTGCCATGGGCGACCAGGACACGTTCGGGCACCGAGACCGCTGCGCGATCGCGGGCATCGGCGCCACCGACTACTCACGTGCCTCCGGGCGCAGTGATCTCACCCTGGCGACCCAGGCCGCGCTCGCAGCCCTCGACGACGCCGGGCTCTCACCCGCTGACATCGACGGCATCGTCCGCTGCGACATGGACACCGTGCTGCACAGCGACCTCGCCGACTCCCTCGGCATCGACAACCTCACGTACTGGTCCCAGGTCGGGCCGGGCGGGGTGGCCCCCTGCGCCATGGTGGGCCAGGCAGTCGGCGCCATCCTGTCCGGCCAGGCGACCGCGGTCCTGGTCTTCCGCGAGATCAACGGCCGCTCCGGGCGCCGGTTCGGCCTGTCCGCCGCGACTGGCGCCAGGGTGGGCGGCGCGGGCGGCTACGACGAGTTCTTCGCGCCCTACGGGCTTCTCACCCCCGGCCAGATCTTCGCTCTCCTGGCCCGGCGTCACATGATCGAATACGGTACCCGGGCAGAGGACATCGGCCATATCGCGCTCGCCTGCCGGGCGCGGGCGAACGCCAACCCCGCGGCGCAGCTGCACGCGCGCACCCTCACCATGGACGACTACCTGTCGGCCCGGATGATCTCCGATCCGCTGCGGCTGTTCGACTTCTGCCTGGAGACCGACGGGGCCTGCGCCGTCGTCGTGACCAGCGCCGCGCGGGCGCGCGACTGCCGGCGGCCGCCCGTCCTCATCCGTGCCGTCGCCCAAGGCGCTATTCCCGGCTCCCAGCCCGGCATCCAGTTCCCGGCCCTGATGCGGGAGTCGCTCACCGAACTGCCCGCCCGGTCGGTCGCCCGGACGCTGTACCGCCGGGCGGGCCTCGGCCCCGACGACATCGACGTCGCCCAGATCTACGACTGTTTCACGATCACCGTGCTGCTCCAGCTGGAGGACTGGGGGTTCTGCGGGAAGGGCGAGGCGGGCCCGTTCGTCGCCGCGGGCGGCATCGACCTGGGTGGCCGTATTCCGGTCAATACCGGCGGCGGTCATCTCTCGGAGGGCTATCTCCACGGCATGAACCACGTTCTCGAGGGGGTACGCCAGATCCGCGGCGACTCCACCTCCCAGGTACCCGGCGCCGAGGTGTGCCTGGTCACCTCGACACCGCTGCCTCCCGGCAGCGCCCTCGTCCTGACGGCCGCCTGATGGACGGCGTGACGCCTCGGGCCGCCCGCCTGGCCCCCGTCGGCGACGACCACGACACCGGCGGCTTCTTCGAGGCCGCCCGCCGGCATGAACTGGTCATCCGCCGGTGCGACGGCTGCGACGCCGTGCTGCACCTGCCGCGGGCCTACTGCCGGCACTGCGGCGGCTGGGACGGCCGCTGGCAGCCGGTCGCCGGTGCCGCGACCCTGTACTCCTGGACCGTGGTCGAGCACCAGGTGCACCCCGCCTACCCGGTGCCCTACTGCGTGGTCCTCGTGCAGCTCGACGACGTCCCGGCGGCCCGGCTGGTCGGCTACCTGCCCGGCCGGCCGGCGCTCACCCCGGGGCAGCCCATGCGGGTCTGGTTCGAAACGCTTGACGACGGCACCGACGAGGGCGTTGTCGTACCGCAGTGGAAGCCGGCATGACAGAAACGTTTCGCGGCGCCCGAGGACAGAGCCTTCGTATGTATCCACCGCCTCGGTTGAGGCCGGAGAGGAGCCGGGGATGCGGATCGGCCTGTCGGTGTACAACATGGGCGCGCGTGACCTGCTGGACCTCGCTGTCGCGGCCGATGGGCTCGGCTTCGACGCACTCTGGCTCGGCGAGCACCTCGTCCTGCCGTACGACTACTCCAGCGAGCATCCGACCCATGGCGCGACGGCGCACCAGCACCATCTCGGGCCGATCGTCGGCCCGGCCACGCGGCTGCTGGACCCGTGGTCGGCACTGAGCGCCGCAGCCGCACTCACGACGAGAGTGAAGCTCGCGACCGGCATCTACATCCTGCCGTTGCGTCATCCGTTGCTGACAGCCCGTGCCGCCTGCACCACGCAGGAGATCGCTGCCGGCAGGCTCATGCTCGGGGTCGGAGCCGGCTGGCTGCGCGAGGAGTTCGCCGCCCTCGGCGTGCCGTTCGGTGAACGCGGATCCCGCCTGGAGGAGAGCCTGGCGGTCCTGCGCTCCGCGTGGGGTGGGGGACCCTTCGAGCATCGGGGCACCCACTTCACGATCGACAAGGTCCAGGTGACCGCGGAGCCCGTCACCGTTCCTCTCGTCCTCGGGGGCAACACCGACCGGGCGCTGCGCCGCGCGGCCAGGGCCGGGGATGCGTGGTTCAGCTCCGGCACGCCGTCCTTCTCCGACGCGGTACGGCTGCGCGACCAGCTCGCGGCACTGTGCGACGAGCAGGGGCGCGCGATGATTCCCTGCTACTTCCGGTTGGCGAGCCGGGATCCGGAACTGGTGCGCCGCTACGACGCCGAGGGGATCACCGATCTGGTCGTGTGGGCGGACCAGCTGTGGTGCGGGGACGGCCCGGACGCCATGCGGCAGTCCCTTGCCCAGGCCGCGGACGACTTCGGGATCTGACGGGATCCGCGCACTCCCGGGTGGTGGCTCGCCTTCGAGTTTGGGGTCCCCGAATTTTCGCGGAGCGGTTCTGCCTGGTGGTGTTTTTGTGTGTGGGTCGCCGGAGGTGATCCGCACACCCCGGCTGGCGGCCCGCCCTCGAGCTCGGGGTCCCCGAATTTTCGCGAAGCGGAAATTCGGGGCTAGCGGGTGAGGACCGCGCAGGCGCTGACCCCCGGCGCGCCGTAGACGTGGCTGAACGCCACCGTCGGGTTTCCGGGCACCTGCCGCCCGGCCGCGGCCCCGCGCAGCTGCAGCACGTTCTCGTATACCTGGCGTAGGCCCGACGCGCCGATCGGCTCACCGTTGGCGATGCAGCCGCCGTCGGTGTTGACCGGGAGACTGCCGCCGATGCCGGTCGCGCCGGTGCGCAGCAGCTTCTCCTGCTCACCGTCGGCGCACAGGCCGCACTCGGCCATGTGGCAGATCTCCGCGCCGGCCTCGGTGTCCTGGACCTGCGCGACGTCGACGTCGCCAGGGGACACCCCGGCCAGCTCGAACGCGGCCCGGGCCGCGTCCACGCTCGGGCTGTCCGCGCGTTCCAGCGCCAGCCACGGGCTGAACACCTCGAACGAGCCGAAGCGGCGCGTACGCAGCACCGCGGACCGCAGGTAGATCGGTGTGTCGGTGTACCTGCGGGCGCGGTCCGCCCGGCACAGCACGAGCGCGGCCCCGCCTTCCCCCGGCGAGCAGAACATGTACTGCGTCAGCGGATGGCTCAGCATGGCCGACGACAGGATCTCCTCTTCGGTGAGTGGGGTGCGCCGCCACGCGTGCGGGTTCAGCGAGCCGTTGTGATAAGCCTTGGCCGCCACCTTCGCCAGCACCGACGTGCTGATGCCGTGGGTGTGCAGGTAGCGTTGCGCCTTCATGGCGAAGAACTGGGTGGTCAGCATGAGCCCGGTCTCGCCGTACCAGCCTGCGAGGCCGACCGCGGCGGGGTCGGTGTCGAACGCGCCCCGCGGATGCTTGTCAAAGCCGATCACCATGCCGAGCTCGTACGCACCCGACCGGATAGCGCTGTCGGCACTGATCAGGGCGCTGCCACCCGTCGCGCACCCGTTGGACACGTTGATGAACGGGATACCGGTCAGCCCCAGCTCCGAGACGAGCGAGTCCGCGTCCCCCGCCGCGTGACTGCCGCCGAAGGCGAACTGGACGTCAGTCCATTCCAGGCCCGCGTCCGCCAGCGCCGCCCGGGCCGCGTAGGCTCCCTGCGCCCGTCCGCTGACCCCTTTGTGCCGCCCGAACGGGTGGATCCCGATGCCCACGACGGCGACGTCCACGGCACGCTCCTCTGCGGTTACTGGTGGCTGATTGTCCCTGCGGGTCAGGCGGACCGCACCGGGGAGAACGCGTAGGTGAGGACCTGGGTGCCGTCGTCGTCCGTCCGCAACGGCACCAGGACCAGCTCCATCGGATCCCCGATCCGCAGCCGCCGCGGGTCGTTCTCGGTCAGGCGGGCCTCGACGATGACCGCACCGGGCAGCTCCACGTATCCCACGCCGTAGGGGGTGAAATCCGCCGGGCCGGCATAGGGCGGTTTGGGCCGGAAACCCTGCACGGTGAAGGACCACAGCGTGCCGCGGCGGGGGAGGACGCGGTCCGCCATGTCCATCCGGGCGCACTTCGGGCACGACCGCTGGCGGGGAAAAGCCGTCGTCCCGCAGGACCGGCAAGCGCTGGCGAGGAGGCTCGGCCCGTCATCGCCCTCGACGAACAGGCCGTCGTCCACCGGCCGTGTCCTTGTCACAGGTCCGCCTCCCCGCCGTCGAGCAGCTGCCGGGTGTGTTCGCCCAGCCGCGGCGCCCGCGTCGGCGCCACGGCCGGGAAGGACGAGAACCGGTAGGGGCTCATCGGGACCGGCGCGCTGACGCCGTCGTCGAGCTCGATCGTGGCGAAGAAGGCCCTCGCCCGCAGGTGCTCGTCGTCGAGGACGTCCTCGGGGGCGTTGACCGGCCCGATCGGCAGCCCCCGCCGCTGCCCCTCGTGGTAGGCCGTGGCGGAGTCCAGCAGGAGGAACAGGCATTCGATGAGTTCCTGGATGTGCGCGAAGTTCCGCTGGCGGTGGGCCAGGCCGCGGTACGCCGCATCGGTCAGGTCCGCGGCCACGCCGACGCTTTCCATCCAGGAGACCAGCGCCTCCCACGGCTTCTGGTCGGCGAGGATGAGCGCGAAGTACACCCACCGGTCGTCCGCGCAGCGGAACAGCGCCGGCTGGGTCGGCACCGGCTGGGCGTGCCGGCAGGTCTGGCGCTGTACGAGGACGCGTGGGTAGAACCAGTACGGGTTCGCCAGTTCCCCGCTGACGGCGAGGGACTCGTGCATGGACACGTCCACCAGCTGCCCGGCGCCGGTGCGCTGCCGGTCGAGCAGGGCCAGCAGCAGGCCGCAGTGCGCGAAGCTCGCCGCGGTGTGGTAGCCCTGGTTGCCGCCGGGCCGGATGGGCGGGATGGTGTGGTCGTCGTAGCCGCAGCTCGCCAGCGGGCCGCCAGCGGCCAGGCCGACCAGGTCCGACGTGCGGTAGTCCGCCCACGGGCCGTCCAGCCCGAACGGGGTGACCGACAGGATGACCAGCCGTGGGTGTTCGACCAGCAGCCGGGAGTAGTCCAGGCCGGCCGCGGCGATCTCGCTCGGCCGCAGGGTGACGAGCAGGACATCCGCGCCGGCGAGCAGGCGGTGTAACGACGCCCGGCCCGATTCCGGCCCGTCAAGGACGACGCTGCGCTTGCCGAGGTTGTAGTACCAGAATGCCAGGCTTGTGTCGGCGCTGACGACACCGCGGGCGAAGGGACCGGCCTGGCGCGTCGGTGACCCCTGGGGTGGTTCGACCTTGACGACGTCGGCACCCAGCTCCGCGAGCAGTTTCCCGGTGTGCTCACCCGCGGGGTCACCGGCCCACTCGACGACCGTCAGCCCCGAGTAGGGCAGCGCCGGGGAGCCGGCCGCTTCGGGTGGGGACGAAGGGGGCATGTCAGATCACACCCGCCGCGGCGAGGCCAGCCGTCTCGTCGGCGGACAGGCCGAGGAGCTCGGTGAAGACGTAGGCGTTGTCCTCGCCGAGCAGGGGAGCCGACCGCCAGTTGTCCTGCTCGATGCGGGAGAAGGTCACCGGCGTCCCCTCGAAGCGCGCCGGGCCGATCACCGGGTGGTCCAGCTCGAAGAAGATGCCACGATGGGCGAGCTGCGGGTCGATCTCGTTGAGGTCGCGCGCGTCCTGGACGGCACCGGCACAGACGCCGTTGTCCTGCAGGAGCGTCATGATCTCGTGTGGCGATCGCTGCTGTGTCCACGCGCTCAGGTGGGCGTCGAGCGCGTCGGAATGGGCGAACCGGCTCTGCTGGCTGGCGAAACGTGGGTCCGCGGCCCAGCCGGGGCTGCCGAGGACGGTCACCAGGCGCCGCCAGTCGGCGTCGTCGAAGACCGCGACGGCCACCCACCGGTCCGCACCGGCGCAGGGGTACACCCCGTGCGGGGCGGCTGGCGGATGCTCCAGCCGGTTCCCCAGGGGGAAGCCCGGCCGGCGGGTCGGCCGCGCGTTCACGGCGACGTCGAGCAGGTCGGGACCGAGCAGGCAGACGCCGGCCTCCACGGCGGAGACATCGATTTCCGTGCCTTTCCCCGTCGCGTTGCGATGCAGGACCGCCACGAGCAGGGCCGCGCTGTTGCAGTAGGCGGCCTGGTTGTCCATGTAGGACAGGCCCCATCCCGAAGGCTCCCGGCCGGGCAGGCCGCTGATGAAGGACAGCCCGCTGACCGCCTGCACCACCGGCCCGTAGCTACGGTAGGAGTGGTGCGGGCCGCTCTGGCCGAAACCGCTCATGTGGGCG
Source organism: Protofrankia sp. CiP3 (assembly GCF_917627345.1). Taxonomy (NCBI): domain Bacteria; kingdom Bacillati; phylum Actinomycetota; class Actinomycetes; order Frankiales; family Frankiaceae; genus Protofrankia; species Protofrankia sp. CiP3. The sequence goes on from NZ_CAKJTM010000035.1 coordinate 6,971, forward strand.
TAGATGACCTCGGGGCACAGCGCCTGCAACCGTTCGTAGGTCAGGTCCCAGCGGTCCATGACGCCGGGGGCGAAATTCTCCGTCACCACACTGCTTGCCGCGATAAGCCGCTCCGCCAGCTCCCGGCCTTCGGCTGAGCGCATATTGATCGTTACGCCGAGCTTGTTGCGGTTGTAGTTGTTGAACAGCCCGCCCTTGTCCGGATCGGGATGCGGATCCTCCTCCCCGAAGGAACGGGGATCGTTCTTGTAGAACGGCAGCCGACGTGGCATGTCGAGGCGGGTCCGGTCTTCGATTTTGATGACTTCGGCGCCGAAGTCCGCGAGCATGCGGGTGGCGACGGAGCCGACGCCCATCCAGCAGAAGTCGGCTATGCGGATACCGGTCAGCGGCCCGCGGCGGGCCCGGGGCCTGCGTTGCCGCGTCGAGTCCCGCGTCGGCGACTGCTGAGTGTCCACCGTGCCGCCTCCCTGGGGTCGGATGCGCAGCCAACTGTATTTCTCATGATGAAACGCCGCAAGCCCCTGATCGCGCCATGTCCGCCCCGCTGTCGGCGGGACGGGCCGGGGTGGCTCTTGTGGCTTTTCATCATGACGAATATCGTGCCAATCCGACATGGAGCGATCACGTGCCGGTGCGGCCCCACGGCCCCACGGCCCCGCGGGTGTGCGGGTGTGCGGGCGGGGCGGACCGGGTTGGGAGGAGCCAGCAGTGACTGGTAGCCGGGAATGGCACCTGGTCCGCCGTCCCACCGGGTGGCCGACGGACGACGATGTGGCCCTGGTGGAGGTTGACGTACCCGGCCCCGGGCCGGGCGAACTCCTCGTGCGCAACACCGCGATGTCGGTGGAACCGTATATGCGCGGCCGGATGAGCGAGGCGGTCTCCTACACCGAGCCCTACGCGCTCGGCGCGCCGATGCTGGGACACGCGGTCGGCACGGTGATCGCGTCCGGTGAGCCCGCCATCCCGGTCGGCCGGTCCGTGGTCCACCAGGCGGGATGGCGGGAGTACGCGCTGGTCCCCGCCGCGGCCGCCGAACCCGTCGACACGGACGCTTTTCCCGCCGCCACCTACCTCGGTGCCCTGGGCATCACGGGCATGACCGCCTATGTCGGGCTGTCGCACGTCGCCGCGTGCAAGCCCGGGGAAACCGTGTTCGTCTCGGCCGCGGCCGGCGCGGTGGGTGCCACGGCCGGCCAGATCGCCAAAGCCATGGGCTGCCGAGTGATCGGCAGCGCGGGCGCTGAGGCGAAGGTCCGTTTCCTCACCGAGGAGCTCGGATATGACGCGGCGTTCAACTACCGTGACGTGCCCGTGCGGGCGTCGCTCGCCGTGGCGCTGACGGAGGTGGGCGCGGACGGCCTGGACGTCTACTTCGACAACGTCGGGGGAGAGCAGCTGGAAGCCGCGATCCGGGTCATGCGCCCGTTCGGCCGCATCGCGCTCTGCGGGGCGATCTCCACCTACAACGCGACCGAACCCGTGCCCGGTCCGCGCAACCTGCTGCTGATGATCTGGCGCCGGCTGCGGATGACGGGCTTCCTCGTCAGCGATCATGCTGACCAGCACGCCGCTTTCACCGGTGACATGTCGCGCTGGCTGCGGGCGGGCGCGGTCCGCAGCGTTGAGACGGCTGTCCACGGGGGTGTCGAGGCCGCCTGGCCGGCGTTCCTGGCGATGCTGCGCGGTGACAACGTCGGGAAGATGATCGTCCATTTCGGCTCGTCCGCGGTCGGTGACGTGGATCACTGATCGCTCTTGACAAGACTAGTTCGTTATAAGGAATCTGTCCCCAGCCTCGGCCGCGGCCGTCGACGGGGGGTGGGACGCGCGGCCGGAAGCGACACACCGGAACGGGGCACCAGGCGGGTGGCTCCGCCGCGGGTACCGGGCTGTTCCGGGGCGGCCCCCGGCACAGTGGCCCAGCGTGGCCCGCTCGCACCGCGACCGGGTTTCACCATCTCAGGAGGAGGACGGATGACAATCGTGAGGACGTTCGAAGACGTCCGCGACCGCGTCAACATCAGTGACACGCTCTGCCGCTACTGCTCCACGGTCGACCAGAAGGACTTCGTCGGCTTACGCGCGGTCTTCGCCGAGGACGCCCGGATGCGTTTCTGTCTGGGCGGTACGTGGAACGAGTGGGTCGAGGGCGCCGACGCCATCGTGGCGTGGATCGACAAGATGACCGCGGACCACGGTTTCCAGCACCACCTGCTGTCCGTCTACCACGTCGACATCGAGGGCGACCAGGCCTCGACGCTCGCCTACCTCACGTCCCACCAGGTCGCCGCCGACGATCCCGACCAGGTCATGCAGATGTCCAGCCGTTACCGCAACCGGCTGCGCCGGGACGGCGACGGCTGGGTCATCACCCAGATCGAGCTCGAGGTCGGCTGGATCGAGATCCGGATCTTCGACCAGAGCCAGGCGATCGGCTGATGCCGGCGTCCACACCGGCATCTATGGCGGGTGGCATGCCACCAGCCGGCAGCTGCCCGGTGATCAACTATGACATCATGTCCCCGCGGCCGGTGCTGACCGCCGTCCAGGAGATGGCGCAGCTGCGCGAAGCCTTCCCCGTCTGCTGGAACAGCTTCGGGACCGGTTTCTGGATGCTCACCCGTTACGAGGAGTGCCGGGAGGCGTATCAGGCCCCCGAGATCTTCGGTAGTGATTCGGTGATCGTCCTGGACCCGAACCCGGGCTACCGCTGGATTCCGACGAATGTCGCCCCGCCCGAGCACAGCCGGTACCGCCAGATCCTCAACCGGCCCTTCTCGCCCCGCACGGTCGCGGGTATGGCCCCCCGGATGCGCGAACTGTGCAACCAGACCATCGACACCTTTGTCGGCAGGGGCGGCTGCGAGTTCGTGGCCGACTTCGCGGCGGTGTACCCGACCCGGGTCTTCTTGTCGATCATGGGTCTGCCCGCGGCTGACGACATGCTGTTCGTCGACTGGGTGGACACGATCTTCGATGCCTTCAGCGATCCCGCGGGCCAGGCCCGGACGATGGCGGCGATGGGCGCGATGACGGAGTACTTCGTCCGGGTGGTCGCGGACCGGCGGGCGGCCCCGCGTGATCCGGCGGCGGATTTCGTCAGCTACCTCATGACGGAACGCTACGAGGATCGGCCACTGCGCGACGACGAGATCCTGCAGATGTGCGTCGTGCTCGTCCTTGCCGGTCTGGACACCGTCAAGAGCCAGCTGAGCTACTCCTTCCACCATCTCGCGACGACACCGGAGCACCGGCGGCGGGTGGCGACCGACCCGGCCGTGGTGCCCACGGCGGTGGAGGAGTTCCTGCGGGCCTTCCCAATCATTCAGGACGGCCGCAAGGTCACCCGCGACGTGGAGTTCCACGGCTGCCCGATGAAGAAGGGGGACATGGTGCTGCTGATGCTGGGCGCGGCCATGCGCGACCCCCGGTCCTTCCCGGATCCCGAGCGGGTCGATCTCGACCGTACGGCCAACCGGCACATCTCCTTCGCGGCCGGGCCGCACCGCTGCCTCGGCTCCCACCTCGCTCGGGCCGAGATGGCCGTCGCGCTGCGGGAGTGGCACCGGCGTATCCCGGACTACCGGCTCGCCTCCGCCGAGCCGGTGCTCGAGCGTGGTGGCGCGGCCGGGCTGGTCGCACTGCCGCTTGCCTGGGAGCGGTCATGACCGCCGAGCCGACGACCGAGGAGAGGCGCGCTGTGGAGATCATGATTGATCCCGCCCGCTGCACCGGGCACGGCCGCTGCTATTCGCTGGCTCCGGACGTGTTCGACGCCGATGACGACGGCTTCTCCCAGCCACGGGGCGTTGCCTTCGCCGTGGCCGCCGACCGGGCGGAGGCGGCGTGGCTCGGTGCCCGCTCGTGCCCGGAGGAAGCGATCACGGTCATGGCCGTCGAGCGGACCGGCGAGAGCCGCGACCTTGCCGAATTTCCTCATAAGAAATAATGTTCGTCACATCAGGGCGCTCATAGGCCGGGGTGACCGCCATGCCCTCGGCGCCCCGGCAGGCGCCCCCGAAAACTGTGAAGGGAACGGTGTCATGGCCGAGGCGTCGGTGATCGACGGCATCAGGGTGATCGACACGGATACCCATGTGATCGAACCCGCTGATCTGTGGACGTCGCGGATCTCCACGGCGAAGTGGGGCGACCTGGTCCCGCACGTCCGCTGGGACGACGACCGCCAGGAGGAGGCGTGGTACTTCGGCGACGCGCGCCTGTCGGCCACGGCGGGCGGGGCGATGGCCGGCTGGGGCGAGTTCCCGCCGAAGCACCCCCGCCGGCTCGCCGACGTCGACCCGGCGCTGTGGAACGCCCCCGACCGGCTGCGCAAAATGGACGAGTACGGGATCTGGGCCCAGGTGCTCTACCCCAACGTGGCGGGGTTCGGCACCGGGAGGTTCCTCGGGCTCAAGGACCCCGAGCTGATGCTGCGCTGCATCCAGGCGTACAACGACTACCAGACCGACTGGGCGAGCGCGGACCCGCGTCGCCTGCTGCCGATGGCGGCGCTGCCCTTCTGGGACCTGGCGGCGAGCGTCGCCGAGATCGAGCGGACGGTCGCGATGGGGCACAAAGGTGTGATCATGGCCCAGGAGACCGAGTTCTTCGGCCTGCCGCTGCTCGGTGATCCCCACTGGGACCCGATCTGGGCGACGGCCCAGGACCTCGGCGTCCCGGTCAACTTCCACATCGCCTCAGGTGATCTCTCGCTGATCGAGAAGAACTTCCCCGGTAACGGGATGCACGCGAACTACGCCTCGGTCGGGGTCTCCTTCTTCATGGGCAACGCCCGGGCCATCGCGACCGTCATCTGCGCCGGGATCTGCCACCGCTTCCCGCGGCTGAACTTCGTCTCGGTCGAGAGCGGCATCGGCTGGCTCCCGTACGCCCTGGCCGCCCTGGACTGGCAGTGGCGCAACTGCGGTGTCCCGCTCGAACACCCCGAGTACGACCTGCTGCCCAGCGAGTACTTCCAGCGCCAGATCTTCGGCTGCTTCTGGTTCGAGCGGGAGACCGCCCGGCAGGCGATCGAGCTCCTCGGTCCCGACAACTTCCTCTACGAGACCGACTTCCCGCACCCGACGAGCATGTCGCCCGGCCCGGCGAGCGCGGCGGTCCGACCGGATCTGTTCATCGCGGCGGCGTTCGCGGACCTGCCCGGCGACGCGCGGCGCAAAATTCTGCACGACAACGCGGCCCGTATCTACCACCTGGACTGACCAGCCACCTGTCAACCGACCCGCTCGCCTGAGCCGCTCACCTGACAGCCAACATAGTCAACGGTGTTGACG
>NZ_CAKJTM010000035.1:12606-49054 GCF_917627345.1 Protofrankia sp. CiP3
CCGGCCAGCCTGCTTTGCTGGCAAAAAATCGATGATTGTCAGCTGGATCCGCGGCAGCTCGCCTTGCGGGCGACGCGAGCCGGCATGACGGAGGTGCACGTGCCCGTTGATTTTGATCACGGCCCGGTGGTCGGCGATCTCACCCGGCGTACCGCCGAATTTGTGCGGACCGTCGTCATGCCCGAGGAGGAGCGCTTCGGGGGCGTTGCCGCGCGCGGCGGCGACGCGATGCGCGCACGGCTCCAGCAGGCAGCCAAGGATGCGGGGATCTTCGCCCCGCACGTACCGGCGCTGTATGGCGGGCACGGCCTGGACATGCGCGGCCGGGCGCCCGTGTTCGAGGCGGCGGGCTACTCGCTGTTCGGCCCGCTGGCGCTGAACATCGCCGCTCCCGACGAGGGCAACATGCACCTGCTCGAGGCCGTCGCGACAGCTGGGCAGAAGGAGCGGTACCTGCGGCCGTTGGCAACCGGTGAGGTGCGCTCCTGCTTCGCGATGACGGAGCCCGCGCCCGGGGCGGGGTCGGATCCGACCGCGCTGACCACGCGCGCGGTGAAGGACGCGGGCGGTTGGCGGATCGACGGCCGTAAGTGGTTCATCAGCGGCGCGGACGGCGCAGGATACGCGATCTGTATGGCCCGCACCTCGGGCGAGCCGGGGCAGCGCAGCGGGGCGACGATGTTCCTCGTCGACGCGGGCAACCCTGGCATGAAGATCGTCCGTCATGTCGAGACCCTGGACGAAAGCCTGTACGGCGGCCACTGCGAGGTGCTGTTCGACGGCTGCATGGTACCGCACGAGGCTGTACTGGGCGAGGTGGACAAGGGCTTCGACTACGCCCAGGTCCGCCTCGGCCCGGCCCGGACGACCCACTGCATGCGTTGGCTGGGTATTGCCCGGCGGGCCCAGGACATCGCCGTGGCCAGGGCCGCGGACCGGCGGCTGTTCGGTTCCCGGCTGGCGGAGCTGGGCATGGCTCAGGCGATGATCGCGGACAACGAGATCGACATCGCCGCGTCCCGTGGGCTGATCATGCAGGCCTGCTGGGAGCTCGATCAGGGCCGTTCCGGAGCCCAGTCGACCGCGATCGCGAAGACCTTCACCGCCGAGGCCGTGTGGCGGGTCGTCGACCGCTCGCTGCAGATCTGCGGCTCGCTCGGTATCTCCGGGGACGTGCTGTTGTCGCGCTTCCTGCGCGAGGTGCGTCCTTTCCGCATCTATGACGGACCGTCGGAGACCCATCGCTGGGCGATCGCCCGCCGTGTGGTCCGTCGGCACCATGACAGCCGTCCGGACACACCATGACGACTGGTAGCGCCAACCCGTCTCCGGCTGTTGTCCGTGGGCTGCCTGGCCGGATGGTTAACACGAACGGTAACCAAATTGCGTCGAAGTTCGCGGAAAATTGGGCCTTGCGGTCACAGGGCGTAGTTCGCTACCGTGGCCGGGCTCTCAGTAACACCGGGCCGGACGCCGAGTTCTGCCCTCGGCCCGGTGTCCCCTCCTCACCATCGCCAGGGCAGAAGCGGGGGACCCAGGTCCCGCCGGGCGTCGTTGTCACCGCGACGTCCTTGGGGTGAAGCCGGCCACACATCCCGTGCGTGCCGACCGGGCTTCCCGGCCCGAACCCGACAGCTAACCTCGCAGGCGTACGGGAAGGATCATCGTTGCCTGCAGATCAGGCGTGCTCAGATTCGGCCGACACGATTGTTTCCAGACACGGCCGTCACCGTGCGCAGCCGGTCAAGGCCGGCTTCGGCCGTCGGTCCGCGCGCGCGGTGGTTGCCGCCGCGGCTACCGGTACCGTTGCCCTGACCGCTTTGTCGGCCCCGGCACTGGCAAACGACACCGGAGCCGACAACCCGACCGATGCGGCCCAGGCCACCGCCGCCGCGCCGGCCTGGGCCGGTGACACCACCTCTGCGGGAACCACCGGGACAACCCCCGCGGAGCCCGGTCCGGCCACGGCCACGGCCACGGGCACCGCGTCAGCGGAGGAACCAGCACGTGGGCTGGCCGGGCAGCAGGACCAGAACAGCGCGTCAACGCAGCAGGACAGCGCGTCGGTGTCCGCCGGGAGCCTCGGCGAGAAGGTCGTCTACCTGGCATCGAAGCAGGCGGGCAAACCGTATGCGTGGGGCGCGGAGGGCCCGAGCTCCTTCGACTGCTCTGGTCTTGTCCAGTACATTTACAAACAGCTCGGCCGCAGTGTGCCGCGGGTGACCGACGCCCAGTACGCGGCGTCGCGGAAGATATCGCAGGATGCCAAGCAGCCCGGCGATCTCATTTTCTTCGGTCAGCCCGGAAACATCTACCATGTGGGAATCTACGCCGGGAACGAAATGATGTGGGCCGCGCCCCACACCGGCACCGTCGTTCGGCTGCAGAAGATTTATTCCGCGAGTTATCTGGTCGGCCGCCTGGGGTGACGACCAGGTCGGACCGGTAAGAGCGTGTTTGAGATCGGGCTTTCGATCAGTGAGCCGCGGCCAGGCGTCCCCGGGCAGGGCGGAAAGCCGAAGCGATACCGGATGAGTTGTATCGGTGTGGCCGACAACGCAGCCAGGGGGCGCCTGGGCGCAGCGAGCCAGAATGGCGGTCTCAAACACGCTCTAACAGCGACCGGCAATAGGGGACGCGGCGTCGCGGGGCCTGGCGGGTACGCGCCGATCAACGCTACTGAGCCGATCAACGATATTGAGGTGAACTGGCCGCTCATGTCCAGCGGAACACACAGAAGAAGGCACCGGAAAATTCAGGGAAAAAGCCACCGGAAGCAGCCCGAGCGCAACCGCGGCGCGGTGGTTGCCGCCGCCGGTGTCATCGGCGCGACGGCGGGCATGATGCTGACCGCGAGTCCGGCGAGCGCGAGCCCCGTGGCTTCGCCCAGTACCGGTGGCGTGGCTCCGCCCGGCGCGAGCGCTGTCGCTCCAGGAATCGTTTCTGACGCTTCCATCGCCGCCGCTGGCAGGAACGCGGGGCTGGCTGGCTGCGCCGGGATACCGCTGGGAACCTGGGTCGCGGTCGCACTGGCCGAGTCCGGCGGCAACCCGGACGCGCACAATTCCAGCGGCGAGGATTCCCGCGGACTATGGCAGATCAATATGCGGGCGCATGCGGGTTGGGCCGGCGGGGCGGACCTGTTCGATCCAGCCGTCAACGCACAGGCCGCCAAGCGGGTATGCGACATGCAGGGTATCGGAGCATGGAGTACGTACACCAACGGCTCCTACCGCCTCTACCTCGGACGGGGCGCGGCGGCTGCCGCCGCCGCCGACGCGGGCGGTGACAACGGAGCGAGCGCTTACCCGGCCGTTCCCAGCGGCCCTGTCAACACTTCTGCCCAGACCGACGCGCCCGGTGTGGCAATGGCACGACCGGACGCTCCGGCTCCCCGCGCGCAGGCGGTTCGTTACACGCACCGCCTGCGTCCCGGCGTCCGTCAGATTCAGCGGCAATTGGCCGGGTATGGCTACCCGGTCGCGGTGGACGGGAATTTCGGGCCGCGCACCACCGGAACAGTAAAGGCCTACCAGCGCCGGCACGGGCTGGTGGCCGACGGCGTTGTCGGTCCGCGGACCCGCGCCGCGCTGTTCCATGACGTCGCGTAGAACGACCGGCAAGAGGGGACGCGGGGCTGGGGTGCCGGGGTGCCGGGGTGCCGGTCGCCACCTCCGGCGTTATCCCTCCGCATGGGTATCACGTTGGGCATATACAGCTCGTGGCAAAGCACGGTTTTCCGCAGAAAATCCGCAACGGAGGACATGGATATCTGTGCCCCTGTTGCCGGGCACTCCTGATTTCCGGTTGACTCCTGGTTCGGGTGTCGTAGATTGAGAGGCTCCGGCAACAGGACTGTCCGGCTCGCGCCGCCCGGGCGGCGCCTCGCGTCGTTGTCGTCGGTCGACGCCCAATACCAGGGCGCATCCTTCCACGGCCTCGCGATCCATCCACCCGGACGCCGCTGCCTGATCGAACGCCCTGCTGCCGGAGCCTCTCATGGCTGAGAAACGACGACTCGTGGTGGAGGCGACCGAATGGAGCAGCAGCAGGCACAGCAGGTTGAGCAGTATCTACGGCAGAACTGGCGGGAGATCCGGTATCAGATACTTGACCAGTTCGTCCAGGTGAGCACCGCGGACCTCGAGGCCGTCTCCAGCGTCAACGACCTCGTTCGGCGGATCGCGGACAGATCGCACTATACCGAGCCGTACATCGAGGCCCGCCTACGCGAACTGGTCGGCGTCACGGCGGGAACCGGCCAGGCGGCACAGGCCGGCGGCGAGGCCGGGCCGGCGGGCGCCGAAGCCGAGCAGCCGGCCGCTGAAGCCACCGGCGACGAGCCGGCCGAGCCCCTCGGCGGGTCCCGGCAGGCGTTCGGCGGGCCGGAGCAGCAGGCGGATTCTGATCGGGAACAGTCCGTTTGAGAACAGGCCGCGGCCGATCCCAGCCAGGGCACAAGCGCCCTGTTGCCGGGCGCTCATAGCCTCCCGGTGCCGCTCGTGTGGCACGTGTGGACCAAGCGCGACACCACGGGCGCGGACGGCGGCGGATGCCCCGCCCGGACCGCGATCATAGCGTCGGCGGGTGCGGACCGCATACCAGAGCACCCCCAGCGGGCCGCCGCTGGGGGTGCCTGCCGGCTTGGGGCCTATGCTCTTCTCTGATCACCATGATGGCCTGTACTGTCACAAACAGCAGCAGACATTCAGGGGGGCTTAGTTGCTGCGAAGAGGCCATTATTGCCGCACAGCGGGTGAAACGGGCGTTGCCGAGCGAAGCCCGGCCCGATTATGGGTGTTGTTGCCCGCGACCGGGGCGGCCGTCAGCGTCGTGGGCCTGCTCCTGACACTCGCCCTGGGGTCGTTCGTCGTCCGTTGGGGGGTGCCGCCGGTATCCGCCTTTGCCCCACTGGGAGCTGCCGGTGACACCACCTTTGCGATCCGTGTCGTTGAGCTGCCGGAGAAGGTCGACCGAAGCGTTCTGGGAAATCTGAACACCCTGCTCAAAGGCATACCGGAAACTGGCGGAGCCGTTGTGGTGCGGGTGGCCCGCGCCGCCACGCTGGCCAATGACCCCAACGCGCTGACCGATCTGGACTCGATCTTCCGTCGTCGTGCGGTGCTCGCCGTGCAGGCCGTGTCGTCTCAGGCCGTGTCGCTGGCTGGGCCCGCGACAGGCGGTCCACCGGATCTCGGGACGGCTGGCTCGTTGCTGCTGGCGGTTGCCGGCCACCGGTTCGCTGACTGGGACGAGGCCCGCGCCGCGCTGTCCCATAACCACGGGCTGGCGCCGTCCTGCGCGAAGGAATGTCAGGACCAGGTGGCGGGCACCCCGGCGGAACGGACCGCGGGCATGTACACGACCAGCGATGATTCCTTTTTCCTGGCGGTCGTCCTTGGGCGGGCGGCACAGGTGGAGACGCTGGGCAACCTGACCGATCCGGCTCAGCCGTCCGCCAGCCCTTCCCCGACGGCGCAACCGACCGTGACCCCGGCGGGGTCCCCGCCGGCTCAGCCCCATTCGGTACTGTCATCGATACTGTCGACGCTGGCCTATGTGCTGGTTGCGTGCGCGATGCTCCTGCTTGGCTTCGCCATCGGCCGTCGGCGTAGGGGCCATGCCGGGGAGGAGTCCGCCAGTGACGCGGACAGCATGGACGGGGGGCGGACCCAATCACGGCCAGTGTCACCTGTCGCGCCGCCAAACATAGCCGTCAGCCAGCTCGGCACGGTGCATTCCGCTTTTGGCCCGCAGGGTTATGTCGCGGTCGACGGCGGGCTCTACCGGGCCCGCTGGATGGGGGGTCCCGACGCGCCTCGGCCCCGCGTCGGCAGCCAGGTGGTGTTGAGGATGCACGAGGTGGATGGGCTGCAGGCGTGGCCGGCGCAAGGCCGCTCCGGGCCTCGTCCATAGCGTGCGCTGAGACATCCGGCGCGGTTCGGAGCCCATGATCGTGTTTTTTCGGCCTACTGGAACTGGGAACGGGGACAGATCACACCATGGCACCTCGTAACAGCCCCGACCGGGCAACGGACCGCCGTCAGCCACGGGACGTTATTGGTAACATCCCCATTCCCCGGCCCAGTCATCGCGTGCTCGTGGTCCTCTGCATGGACACCTCCTATTCCATGCGCGGCGAGGCGATCGACAAGCTCAACGACGCGCTCGCCAGCTGGGCGCGAAGCATGCACGCGGGCGAGAAGATGGCGGCGACCACCGAGTTCGCGCTCATAACGTTTGGCGCCGGGGGAGTGCGCAAGTGGCGTGGGGACGAGAGTTTCGATCCGCGCAGCGACCGGACTCCGTTCGTCCCGGCCCATAGTTTTCGGCCACCGAAGCTGAGCGCTGACGGCGTGACACCGCTGGTTGAGGCGATTCGGCTCAGTATCTCGGTTATCGAAGCACGTAAGCGGCAGCTGGCCCAGGAAAAGGTGACCTGGAAGCGGCCGCTCGTCTGGCTTGTCACCGATGGCAGGCCGACCGACGAGGAGGGGAAGCCTGCGTCGGACTGGCATCCGCTGGCAGGAGAGATTCGCGGCCTGGAGGCGGCTCAGAAGCTTGCCCTCTTCGCGATCGGCATCCCACCCATCGACGATCTGGGCCAGGAAACCCTGCGCGCGTTCGCGCCGGAGCGAAACATGGTGTACGGCCGGTTCGACTTCAGTGACATCCTGCTGCAACTGGACCGCAGCGTGGAGGATCCCAACTACAAGCTGCGCGGCTACCAGCCGAGGCAGGCGTGACCTCCGGCCGGCAGCCCGCGCCCACGGGAAGAAGCGCGGGCGGCGTCCGGCCTTACCGTTGGCGTATCCGGGGGGCCAGCGTCCAGGGCTATTCACACGTGCGGGAAGGGAAATGGTGCGAGGATTCGTTCGCGCACCTTTCACTGTACGAGCGGGGATCCCTGCCCGACGTCCACGTGCTGGCGGTGGCCGACGGCGCCGGATCCGCCCCGCGATCAGCCGAGGGATCCCGGCTCGCGGTCGCGATGGCCACCCGGCTGGTGCGCGACCGGATCCACCCCAATGGCCGGCCCGCGACCGCGCCTGACCTGCGCCAGCTGTTGGCAGCCGCGCATGAGGAAATCGTCACGGAGTTCCGTCGAGTTGTCACCGCGGTCGCCGGGCGGGAGCACATCGGCGAGTTCGCGACGACACTGACGGTTGTCGTGCTTGCCTATCCCCTGATCGGTTATCTGAGCATCGGAGACGGCTTCATCGTCATCCGCACCGGTGAGGGGGGACAGACCAACCTGCATCTGCTCGACGCCGGGACCGCCGACGCCGAGCACGCCAGCCAGACGGTCTTCCTGACCTCGGACACGAGCCGGGCTGCCCGGGTGAACGCGGTCTACGACCCGTGGATCACCGGTGTGTTCATGTCGACCGACGGTCTGATCCCCGTCACACTGCGACGTGACCCGGAGGGCCGGCTGGCGGTGGCTACCGAGCCGGTCATCGACACCGTGCTCGGATTACTCGACGACGATCATTTTGATGCCTCCGGGCTCGTCCAGCTGCTGCTGCGGGAGGCGGTCACGGAAGTGACCCAGGACGACACGACGCTGCTGGTGGCGGTCCTGTGTCGGTGACCGAGATTTTTGTGGACGGACGCAGGCTGACCTGTTCCACTGTCCTCGGCAGCGGAACCGAGTCGATTGTCTACGCCGTGGATGCTGATTCCCGGCAGGCCGTGAAGATCTACCGGGAGCCCGACGCCGAGCGCGGCCGCCGTCTTGAGTACATGCTCCGGGCTTTCACCGCGTCGCAGTTCGTCGAGCCTGGATCCGGCCATCCGGGACTGGTGTGGCCGCAGGAACTGGCCCGCGATTCCGCCGGGGCGGTGCTCGGTTACGTCATGCGGCGTTCCAACGATCATCCGTTGAGTACGCTCCTGGAGCACCTCACCCGCCTGACAGTATTCCCGGACAAGGACTGGAGATTCCTGCTGGGGGTGGCCAGCAACCTGGCTCAGCTGGTCGCGATCCTGCATGACCAGGAGATTGTCGTGGGCGATCTCGCGCCATCCAACATCCATGTTCGGGCGGACGGTCTGATCAGCTTTCTCGACTGTGACTCGCTGCAGTTCTCCCATGCCGGCGAGGTGTTCTCATGCCATACTGTTACCCCGGAATACGCCGCACCCGAACTGCTGCCCGAGCTGGCGGGGCCCAAGAGCGTCGCAACGGACCGGTTTACCCTCGCCGTGCTGGTGTGCCAGCTGCTGCTGTGTGGGGACCATCCGTTTCACGGTATTCCGGCCCGGCCGCTGGACGTCGACCCGTCGCCGGAGACGAACATCCAGTACGGCATCACCGTCCTGACGGCGCCGAGCGAGGTCGAGGTCCCGGCCGAGGCGATTGCGCCCAGCGTGCTCCCGCCGCGGGTCGCGGAGCTGGCCAGGCAGGCGTTCGGGGCCGGCCACGCCGTGGCCGGGACACGCCCCGCCGCGCAGGAATGGGTCGAAGCGCTCGATCTCGCCTGGGCTGATGTGAAAAACTGTGACGCCCGGCCGGACCACACCTACAGTGGGCATCTGGCGGAATGCCCGTGGTGCAGGCGGGCCGGAGCGGGCCAGTTCGACCCCTTTCCGTTGTTGACAGACAGCGTTGTGGACGCATCCGATACGTCCAGGGCGAAGGCCGTCAATGGTTTTCTCGTCGTCGGGGCTCTGCTGATCGTGGTGCTGGTAATTCTGCTCCTCGCGACCCGATAGCGGTCCACCTGATGGCAGTCCACGCGGTAGCGGTTGTTCGACGGCATTCAACCGACAGCGCGCCGACGGGCCAGTGGGCGCGTTCCGATGAGATCGGCAGAAGGAAGTAGCTGTGTACGGTCGAACCACCTTGATTCCCTTCTACCTCGTGGTGGATGTCTCGCAGTCGATGGACGGGCCGCGCCTGGACACGGCAAACCGCATTCTGCGGCGGATCGGGGAGGCGCTGGCGCACGATCCGGTCGCCGCGGCGCGGGTCCGGGTTGGTGTGATTGATTTTGCCGGTGGCAGCCGCACGGTACTTCCGCTCTGCGACCTGCTCGACACGGCGACGCTCCCGCGCCTGGCATGCCGTGATGACGGCACCCGGTATGCGCCCGCGTTCAACCTGCTGCGGGCCACCGTCGACCGCGACCGCCGTCAGCTGGAGGCCGACGGTTTTGCCGTGGGCCGGCCCGGGGTGTTCTTCCTCAGCGACGGCGAGCCCTTCGACGACCCTCCCGGCGCCTGGGAGGCGGCATTTGCGGCGCTGCTCAGCGAGTGCCAGAGCACACCGAACGTCATTCCCTGTGCCGTCGCCGACTCGAATCCAGAAATCATGCGGGCGCTGGCTCATCCGGCACCGACGGTGCCGTTGTTCATACAGAGCCGGTCAGCCAGCCCGGAAAGCGCGATAAAGAACCTGACTGAGATCATCGTACGGAGCGTCGTGGCTTCAGGCCACCAGGAGATGGTTGTGATTGATGAGACGGACATCCATGCCCTTGACACGGTTATCGTCGATCCACCCGAGTCCTGGATCGATCCGGACAGCCGGTACTGAGCGGGCGGCATGAGATGGCAGGATGCCGCTGTCGCGCGGCAACAACTCGGCCGGGTCGAGCCGCTGGGCCGCGGAGGCCAGGCGCGCATTTACCGGCTGCCCGATTTTGATCTCCCTGGGGTGGCTGTGCCACTCGTCTACAAGGAATATCATTCCGCCCTGGGGCGGGTGCCGCCCCAGGGCATGGCCAACATCATCGCATTGCGGCTGGCTTTGCCGGCGGAGCAGCGTCTGTGGTTTGACACGCATCTGACCTGGCCGCTTCGGATCGTCGTCGACAACGGTGATGTCCCAGCCCGGGCGAGGGTGGCCGGGGTCGTAATGCGGCTCATACCCGATGCGTTCTTCCAGCTGTTCCCGACACCGGCGGGGCGGCCGGAGCGCCAGCCGAACGAGGCGCGATCGCTGTTCGTCGACCCCGCCAGGCTACGGGCCATCGGCCTGCCGCTCCCGAGCCGCGCGCAGCGCTGGTGGCTGTGTCTGCGGCTGGCTTATCTCGTGGCGTTTCTGCACAATCAGGGCATTGTTTTCGGTGATATCTCCGCCCGTAACGTCCTGTACCGCCTGTGGCCGACTCCGGACGTGCTTCTGGTGGACTGTGACGCGGTGCGAAAGGTCGGCAACGCGCCGGTCGTCGATCAGGGGCACACGCCGGACTTCTTTCCCCCCGCGGCGCATGAGCCCCAGTCGATCAGTTCCGATCTGTTCAAGCTCGGCCTGTTCATCGTCCGTGCCCTCGTACCCGGCCGAATGGTCACCGCCGATGACGCCGTGGCCGCCGCTGGCGGTGTGCTGGACCGGACCGGCGTCAACCTGCTGCGGGCCAGCGTCTCCGGCGACCCGCAAGCCCGTCCCGCGGCGCTTGTCTGGTACCGGTACCTGCGATCCGGTGCGGGCTCGCATCCCACGACAGCGCCGCTTGAGGACTGACTCGCCCGGCATGGCACTGATTGGGACTCATTTTAGTCAACGGTGTTGACGACATTGGGCGTACTATTTGATCTTTATTCTGACCGGCTGGCAGTGATATACCGGTCATCCTGGGAGATCGAACGCCGTGCCTGGAGCATGTCGTGTCCCGCGATGCGAGAGGATCGCCGTATGGACGTTGGAGACCGGGTTGGGGATCTGTCGGGGACCGACGAGACAGGTGCGGTGCTGCGCCTGGCGGACCTGCTGGCCAAGGGCCGGTTGGTCGTCTTTTTCTATCCGGCGGCGATGAGCTACGGCTGTACCCGGGAAAGCTGCCATTTTCGCGATCTGGCGGACGAGTTCGCCGCGTTGGGCGCCGCCGTCATCGGGGTCAGCGCCGACGATGTCGCCCGGCAGGCCGCGTTCAGCGCGAAGCATTCCCTCGGTTTCCCGCTGGTCGCCGACACCGGCCGCGCACTTGCGCAGGCATTCGGGGTTCGGCGCACGATAGGGCCGAACAAGCGCGCCACCTTCGTCCTGCGGGCGGACGGCACGGTGCTTGCGCGCATCGACTCCGAGCTGTCCATGAACCGGCATGCGGATGCCGCTCTGGATGCGCTGCGCGCCGACACCGCGTAGCCTTTCATGCCGCAGGCTCAGCGGGGGCGGTACGGGCGCTGGTGGCGGCTGTGGTACGTAGGCTCAGTTCCCGCATGAAGAATGAGAGTACGAAGGCGGCAAGCCCGATCGGGACCGTCCAGAGGTAGGCGTGGTCCATGCCATGGGTGAACGTGACGAGCGGTCCCGCATGGGGACCGTAGCGTTCGATGTCGCCGGCCACGTGCGAGCGCTGGTAGGCGATGATGATCGCGCCGAGGCTGGAGGCGCCGACCGCGCCGCCGAGCGTTCGCAGAAACGTAACGGCTGAGGTGGCGGTGCCGAGGTCCGCGATGTCGACACTGTTCTGCGTCGCCAGGACGGTGTTCTGGATGAACAGGCCCAGGCCGAAGCCGACGACGAACAGCATCGCGGACAGGAGCCAGCCGTTGGTATCGACGCGGATGAGCGTGAGTAGGGCCATGCCCGCCGTCATGACCCCGGTGCCGGCGATAATGAAGATCTTGTAACGGCCCCGTTTGGTGACCAGCCGCCCGGAACCGACCGACGTGATGAGCATCCCGGCGAGCAGCGGCAGTAGCCGCAGGCCCGACAGGGTGGGGCTGGTGCCGCGCACCAGCTGCAGGTACTGCGGCATGAAGATGATCGCGCCGAACATGATCGCGCCGGTGATGAGGGACAGCGTGCTGGTCACGCGGAAAACCGCGTTGCCGAACAGCCGCGGCGGCAGTATCGGTTCAGCGGCCCGCTTTTCCCAACCGGCGAACCCGACGATGAGGGCGAGTCCGGCGGTGGCCACGATGAAGATTGTTTTTGTTATCCGAGCCTGCTGGCCGGCATCCTGCACGGCGATGAGAAACAGCGATACTCCGCCGACGAGCAGAAGGGCGCCGAAAATGTCAAGGCGGGCCGTGCGCCGCGCATAGTTGATTGTCAGCACTCTGCGTATGACGATGAGCGCAACGATGCCGAAGGGGATGTTGACGTAGAACACCCACCGCCAGGAGGCCTGGTCGACGAGGAAGCCGCCGATCAGCGGGCCGAGGATGCTGGACGCGCCGAACATCGCTCCGAAATAACCCTGGTAGCGGCCTCGCTCGCGGGGGGAGATGACGTCGCCGACGATGGCGAGCGCCAGTGAGATCAGACCGCCGGCCCCCAGGCCCTGCACGCCTCGGAAGATGATTAGCTGGATCATGCTCTGGCTGAGCCCGGCCAGCGCTGATCCCAGCAGGAAGATGACGATGGCGATCTGAAAGATTTTTTTTCTGCCGTAAAGATCGCCCAGCTTGCCGTAGAGCGGAGTGCTCGCCGTCGAGGTCAGCAGGTAGGAGGTCACCACCCAGCTGTAGAGGTCGGGGCGGTGGAAGTCCTCGCTGATCCGGGTCAGCGCCGTGGAGATGATTGTCTGGTCGAGGACCGCGAGCAGCATGCCGAGCATCAGCCCGGACATGATGGTCATGATCTGCCGGTGCGAGTACGCGGCGACGGCCTCGTCCGATGCCGGGGCGGATTCCGGGGACGGCGTCTCGATGGTGGTGGCAGTCAAGGAATGCTGACCTCCCGGTAGAGGTGAGACGCCTGCGGGCGTCGCGCGGGCGATGCCTCGTGAGTATCTGTCATCCAGGTGATGAGGCGACCGCGATGCGTTAAAAATTTGTTGCCGTATACAACTTTACCACAGGGGGTGCCGCCGAGATTTTCTTGATCAAATGTGTCTTTGATCAAATCCTGGTGATCGGCCCCGGCGGCGCGGGCCGCGCCGATATGATCATCATGGAAAATTGGTGACGAAAAAGTCACGGAAAGTCGCGCCGGCGGCGTCCCGCCTGGCCGTCGGCTCACCTGTCCAGCACCACTGGTCCGGTCGGAATCCACCCATCGGTGCGCATGGAGGCTGTCATGGTCGCGACCACCCACCACACGACGCTCATCATCGGCGGTGGCAGCGCCGGGGTTTCCGTGGCGGCTCGACTACGGCGTGCCGGTATCACCGACCTCGGTCTTGTCGAGCCAGCCGACACCCACTGCTACCAGCCACTGTGGACGCTCGTCGGGGGCGGGTGCGCGCCCCTTGCGAGCAGCGTCCGCCCACAGGCCTGTGTCATGCCCGCTGGCGTCGCATGGGTCCGGGACCGCGCCGAGACAATCGACACCGACAACCAGGTCGTGACCACTGCTGGTGGTACCCGGATCGGTTATGAATATCTTGTCGTCTGCCCGGGAATCCAGCTCGACTGGACGGCGATCCCCGGCATGGGGGAGGCGGTCACCACCCCGTGGGTGTCAAGCAACTACACCTATGAGCTCGCGCCGAAGACCTGGGAGATAATCCGCTCACTGCGTTCGGGCACCGCTGTGTTCACCATGCCCGCCGGGCCGATCAAGTGCGGCGGCGCGCCCCAGAAGATCGCTTATCTGGCCTGTGACTACTGGCGTCAGCAGGGTGTTCTCGACGACATCCGGGTCGTGCTCGTGCTGCCCACCCCCAGCCTGTTCGGTATCCGGGAGTTTGCGGACGTGCTGGCGAAGGTCGCGGCCCGCTATCGCATCGAGGTCCGGGTCAGCAGCGAGCTCATCGAGGTCGACCCGGATGCGCGCCGTGCTGTCGTCATCGACCGTGTCACTGGCGCCACCGACGACATCGCTTACGATCTGATGCACCTCGTCCCGCCGCAGAGCGCGCCAGACTGGATCAAGAAAAGCCCGTTGGCGGACCCGACTGATCCGGCTGGGTACGTCTGTGTGGACAAGCACACACTGCAACACACTCGTTACCCCAATGTGTTTTCCCTCGGGGACTCCAGCGGCTCGCCGAACGCCAAGACCGGAGCCGCGGTCCGCAAGCAGGCTCCTGTCGTTGTCGCGAACCTCCTGTCGGTCATGACCGGTCAGCCCGCCGCGCGACAGTATGACGGTTATGCTTCGTGCCCGCTGACCACCGCGCGGAACAAGATGCTGCTCGCGGAGTTCGACTACAGCATGCGGCCCCATCCGACCTTCCCGCCGCGCCTGGTCAACGCGCAGAAGGAACGTCGCGACATGTGGTACCTCAAGCGCTATGGCCTGCCGCTGATGTACTGGAACCTGCTGCTCAAAGGCCTTGCCTGAGAGCCTGCCCGACGACCCGCGCAACGGAACTCTCGTGGGGACCCCCGGCAGCCTGACCTGACCAGGGATCCCCACGGGGAGATCGATTCCATCGGGACTAGGCCAGATCATCCCCAGGTGGGATGCCCGTAAGGAGTGCGCGGACCTCGGCTTCCTGATAGCGGCGGTGGCCGCCGAGGGTACGGATCGAGGTCAGTTTCCCAGCTTTGGCCCACCGGGTCACCGTCTTGGGGTCCACTCGGAACATGGTGGCCACCTCGGCAGGTGTCAGCAGCGGAGCGGATTGCGGTGTTCGTGTCGTTGCCACACAGCCTCCCATCACAGAACGTCGATATGTAATATACACACGGTTCTTCCTTCGAGGGCAATTCGGGCATGGCACGTCGGGGTCATGTGGTGACTAGTCCGGGTGCGCCCACGGCGGGAAAACTACTCTCGGTAATTATTCGGTGGGATCGGCCAGGGGGTATGCCTACCAAAAGTCACCATGTCACTGCTTTCGGTCAGGCAGGGGTCCGCGAGGCTGGGTGTCCGGTAGCCGGTACTTTAGTGATGCCGGCGGTACCTTCCAGGTAGTTCGGGCCGTCGGTGCGGGCCTGCCCGGATTCGGCTTTTATGGGCTTTTCGTTTTTTCGACCGGTCACCATGGGTACGGGTCAACGCACTGGACGGGAGATATGTGGGCAGCGTGTCCGTAACGGGAGGCTCGATGGGTCGCGACGGGCGGCGACGGACTCGGACCGTGACGACCGGTGCCACGGTCGGCCTGCTGTTCCTGCTCGGTGGATGCGGCGGCTCCACGCCTGCCACCGTGCCTCCGTCGTCGGTGCCAGCGGCTGGCGCGTCCTCCGCCGCGGCCCTGCCGACCGATCTGCCCACCGATCTACCGACCGATCTCGACGTGGCCCGGCCGGCGGTCCCGACGGCGACGGCGAGCGCGGCGGCCAGCGCGAAGACAGGGATCGCCGCGCTGCAGGGAACGGCCGTCCCCAAGCACTTCCCGTTCCCGAAGGGCGCGACGCCGACGGTCCTTGCCTCCGAGGGCACCGGAGTGACCCTCGCGTTGAGCGGTGTGACCGGGGATGCGGCGATCCGGTACTACCGGCAGGCGATGCCCGCCGCCGGCTATACCTTCCAGCAGCAGGTCAAGTCCGACAACTCGATGGAACTGATCTTCACGGGATACAACCAGAACGTCAGGATCTCCTCGGACGCTACCACTGGTGCCCAGAGCGTCACGCTGGTATTCGGCCCGCAGTAGCGTCGCCGAGACCTGCGGTCAGCCCAGGCGTGAGCCGCACAGCGGCGTGGGCGGGACGGGCTGGAAGCGGCTGCCATCCGAGCTGACCTGTAGAAACGTGTAGCAACGGTTGAGCTGACCGAAGCCGGTGGCGAAGTCCACCGGAGCGGGCAGCAGGCCGTGCGCGTTGTAGTCGTGTACCCCACGCAGCGCGGTGATGAAGCGTTGGCGGGTCGGGCAGTACCCGGCGTCGGCGAGCCCACGCAGGAACATGTCGGCCGAGATCCAGCCGGAGAGCGCGGCCTGTTGATTCGGTGGCTGCAGCTGCGGCGCGTAATAGGGCACGGCTCGGAGGAATTCCTGATGCGCGGGTGTGCCGGTTTCAAAAGGGGTGTAGTCGACGAAGATGTAGACACCGGCGAGGGCGTCGCCGAAGGTGCGCAGAATGTTCTGGTCGTAGCCGGTCGGTGAGAGAATGATCCGTAATCCGGCCCGGGCGGCCCGGGCGGCCGCGACGACCTGGCCGAAGGAGATGGCGGTCACGGCCCCGACGAGAACGTCCGCTCCGCTGGCCTTGATACGTCTACCGACGTCGGCGGCGTCGATGGGGCCTGTCACGTCGAGGTTGCCGATGACGCGGACACCCGCTGACCGCAGGCTCGCGGTCAGTTCGTCGGCGAAGCTGAGCGACGTGGCGGAGAAGGCCGCCTGCGCCACGACGGCGCTGTGGCCGCCATGCGCGGCGACAAAGTCGCCCCAGGTTGTGATGGACGCGTTGTTGGCGATCAGGTTGGAGTAGCTGAACATGTTGTCATAAAT
Organism: Protofrankia sp. CiP3; assembly: GCF_917627345.1. Taxonomy (NCBI): domain Bacteria; kingdom Bacillati; phylum Actinomycetota; class Actinomycetes; order Frankiales; family Frankiaceae; genus Protofrankia; species Protofrankia sp. CiP3. Next base: position 28,848 of record NZ_CAKJTM010000035.1, read on the forward strand.
TGTCCAGGCTGTTTCCAGGGATGTACCGGTGACCGGTATCCCGCGGTCGTGCAGAAATGCGGCTGAACCGCTCGCCACCGAGGTTGACTCGATGATTCCGAAGACGTCGTCGGTGTCGACCAGGGCACGGGCCGCGGCAAGGTTGGCAGTGGTTTGTGATTCGTCGTCGCGCCAGGTGTACGTTATCTTTCGGCCATTTATTCCACCAGCGCTGTTCACGACGCCCAGGCGGGCGTCAACACCCGCGCGGAAAGGGAGGAAGAGCGACGCCACGTTTCCGGTATCGGGATACAGCAGTCCCAGCTTGATCTGGTCCTTGGTTACTCCGGGTTCTCGGCAGTCAACGGCCGCGGTTGGTCCGGTCGATGCGTTCCGGGCGTCGCAGGCGAGGAGCATGACCGTGATTCCGATGCACAGGCCGGCCATGACTATGGCCGGCCGCCCGTATCCATGGCGGGCGGGCAGCCTTCTATCACGTGATCCCGCGGCAATTCGTCTCACCCCACCAAACTAGGCGGTCACCGGCGCCAGCCGTGGTAATTAACACGACTGGCATCCGTCGTGCTCCGTTGCCTTATGATCGTCTGTTCGTATGCCCGGCTGTATGGGGCGGGTGCCGCACACGAAGTTCACACGAAGTTGCACCGGCCACCGCCGCGGCCGAAGCCGGGCTGGGCGACGTCGAAGTCCACCCGGTTGTTCGCACCGGTGATGTGCTGAAGATCGTAGATGCACTGGTGGCCGGTGGTGGTGTCGTCAACGGTGACGCGCTGCGCCCCGGCGTACATCGCTCCGGTGGTCCAGCCGGGGGCACCAGAGCTGTAGGTGACCGCGAACGAGGAGATCGGGTATCCCACGGACGAACGCGCGTCGCCGCCGAAGACCGTGAACCTGATCTCGTTCTTGGCGGGTGTGGCCCCGCCCCTGGTCACGTTTCCGGTGATCTGGGCGGTGCCCGGGTCCGCCAGGGTGGCGAGCCTGATGGTCCCCACGTAGGCGGAGTAGGTCCAGCCGTTCGCCCGGTGGTTGAACCGGTCGACGTAGAAACGGGAGTGCACGTACTCCTGGTCGCGGGTGACGTCTGGGTAGAACTCCAGCGAGAGCCCGGCCGTGCGCGCCCCCCAGCCCGTCCGCAGCGAACCGCCCTTGACCAGGTCGGGCTGCGTGTCGGGCATGAAGTAGCCGTGCGGGAAAAGGATTCCGTTGCCAGCCGCGAAACGCGTGTAGGTGGTGTAGCTCCCGCGCACCTCGCAGGCATTCACAAAGGTGTCACCGGTACCGGTCTGAGGATTGAAGTTCTGGCACGGTAGATATGGCTGGGCGGTTGAGCCGAGGACGAGGTCCGCGCCCACCGCACCCGAGATCGTAGCCGGCCGCCCGTTGCGGTCGGTGAAACCACTGAACGGAATGGCGACACCCAGGCCGCGAGAGGTGTCGCCACCGTACTGAGTGGAGTCGGCCGCTTGCGCCGGAGTGGATTGACCAAGCAGGATTACCGTTATCATCGATGTCAGCACGAGTGCCGCGACGCGGCGGCCCCTGGCTGCGCCGGTCACGCCGGCTGCTGTTCGACCGGACGCCGGGAAAAATGCCCGCCGGCTGACCGGCTGGCGTGTGCGTGTCATTCTCCGCCTTGTCCCTGGGTCGCGATACCGGGCCTGCCGGTGGCGGGCCCGAAGTCCGTCGGTGAGATTAGGGCGGGGTTGCAAAATCCGTATTCCGGGCTGATGAACAACAGGTACGCACTGGCCCGATGTGACAGGAAAAACAGGCATCTTTGTTTACTCGGGGTATTTCTGTCCGGCTCCGCACGCGAGCATGCCCGGGAGGGCGTGCCGCAGGCTGCCCGAGGGTGCTGGGAGGACAGCCTGGCCTGGCGGCCTTGTACTACGTTAGTCAACGCTGTTGACGGTGCCTCATACCAAAAATGATCTTACAACTCACTGGCAAACTAACCCCATGGTAAGCAACAACCCAACCGTCAATGACATGACAACACCCGCATCCGTCGCATCTGATCTCGTTTCGCTACCTGACGTAACCGCACAGGACGAGGTTGTGGAGATCTGCCGGGACCTGCTGCGGATCGACTCGGTGAACCGGGGGAGCGGTGACGGCAACGAGCGGGCCATCGCCGAGTACGTTGCCGCCAAGCTCGCCGAGGTCGGCCTTGAGACGACCCTGCTGGAATCCGAGCCGGGCCGCGCCAGCGTCATCGCCAGGGTCGAAGGGGCTGACCCGAGCCGGGCACCGCTGCTCATCCACGGTCATCTCGACGTGGTACCGGCGGATCCGGCGGACTGGCGGGTGCATCCCTTCGCGGGTGAGATTCTCGACGACTGCCTGTGGGGCCGGGGGGCCGTCGACATGAAGGACATGGACGCAATGACCCTCGCGGTCATTCGTGATCTTGTTCGGTCCGGCCGCCGCCCACCGCGTGACCTGGTTCTCGCCTTTGTGGCCGACGAGGAGGCCGGCGGAGTCCTGGGTGCCCGTTGGCTGGTCGACAATCATCCGCACCTGTTCGCGGACTGCACCGAGGCCATCAGCGAGGTCGGTGGCTTCTCGTACACGATCTCCGACAACCTGCGCCTTTACCCTATCGAAACGGCCCAGAAGGGCATCGCCTGGATGAAGCTCACCGTTGCCGGCCGCGCTGGTCACGGATCGATGATCAACGATGACAACGCGGTCACCGCACTGTGCGAGGCGATCGTGCGGCTGGGCCGCCACCGGTTCCCGATCGTCCTGACCCCGACCGTCCGGATGTTCCTCGACTCCGTCGGCGACGCGCTCGGCATCGACGTACACGCCGAGGATCTGGAGACCACAATCGCCAAACTGGGGCCGATCGCCCGGATGATCGGAGCCACGATCCGCAACACGGTGAACCCGACGCAGCTCGACGCCGGTGAGAAGGTCAACGTCATCCCGGGGGAGGCCACCGCCTACGTCGATGGCCGTTTCCTGCCCGGCCAGGAGGAGGAGTTCCTCCGCCAGATCGATGAACTGATCGGCCCGGCGGTCCGCCGCGACTGGGTCGTCTACGACCAGGCACTGGAGACCGGGTTCGACGGACCGCTGGTGGACGCCATGGCCAGCGCGCTGCGGGCCGAGGACCCGGCCGCCCGAGCCATCCCCTACATGCTCTCAGGCGGCACGGACGCCAAGTCCTTCTCTCGGCTCGGAATCCGCTGCTTCGGTTTCTCCCCGCTGCTGCTGCCCGCGGGCCTGGACTTCGCCGGGATGTTCCACGGCGTGGATGAGCGGGTGCCGGTCGAGTCGCTGCGTTTCGGCGTCCGCGTCCTCGACCGGTTCCTCGCCGCCTCGTAACCGCCTACGGTCGTCTCACCATCGCCGGACGGGCGTTCTCGGCATCATCGCAACGACACACCAACGCCCATCGGGCTTTCCGGCGGTCCGCCACGGCCCTGGGTCTGACCGCGGCCGCGTGGGCGATCGGGGCCACGGTCCGGCCCAGGGCCGGTCTACCCGGTCAGTCAGGCGGTAGCCGGGTCCGGGGTGACGACAAGCAGAAGGTCGCCGACCTCGACCGAGACGCCGGACGAACGGAGCAGCTCGACGACGGTTCCCGGATGCGGACTGGTGACGGCGGCTTCCATCTTCATGGCCTCGATGGTCGCGAGCCGATCACCTTGGCCAACATGATCACCAACGGTGACTGTGTAGGTGACCAGGCCGGGCAGCCCGGCGGGAATCTGCGCCGGATCACCCGGATCAGCACGCCGAGCGGCCGTGGACGCCGGTGCGATCGAGTTGTCCCGTACCGACACAGGCCGTGGCTGTCCGTTGACCCGCAGATAGAGGGTGCGCATGCCCGCGTCGTCCGGCCCACCGATGTCGTGCAGTTCGACGATGGTTTCGACACCCGGTTCAACCGTGACAACCACTGGCTTGCCCGGCGTGAGACCGTAGAAGAACTCCTCGGTGGGGATCGCCGAACTGTTGCCGTACGCGGCCAGCGCCGCGGCGTAGTCCCGCCACGGACCCGGGAACAGCAGCCGGGACAGCGTCTCGCGCCGGCCGGTGCCGCGGAGCGCCGCGGCGTCCGCGGTGCTGAGCTCGGCCGCTGGCGCGGCCGGGCGCCGGCCGGCAAGGGCTCGCTCGCGGAACGGCTCGGCAAAGCCCGCGGGTGGGGTACCGAGTTCGCCCGCCAGGTAACCCAGGACGCTCGCGGGCAGGTCGTAGCGTTGTGGATGCTCGCGCAGGACAGCGACGTCGATGTCGCCGCTTGCGATGAACAGCGCCAGGTCTCCGACGACCTTGCTGGTCGGAGTGACCTTGATGGGTTTACCGAGCAGGTCGTTGGCCAGGGCGTAGCACTCCTGCACCTGTGACCACTTGGCGCCCAGCCCGAGCGCGATCGCCTGCTGCCGCAGGTTCGTCAGCTGCCCGCCGGGGATCTCATGGCGGTACACAGCTCCGGTCGGCGCCCGCAGGCCCGCCTCGAAAGGCGCGTAGAGGTCACGCGCCGCCTCCCAGTACGGCTCCATGGCGGACAAGGCGGCAAGGTCGATCCCGGTCGCGCGTGGGGTGTGGTCGGTAGCGGCGACCAGCGCGGACATGTTCGGTTGGCTGGTCCCGCCGGACAGCGGCGCGGCCGCGGCGTCGACGGCGTCGGCACCGGCGTCGGCCGCCGCGAGCAGCGTGGCGAGCTGACCACCGGCGGTGTCGTGGGTGTGCACGTGAACGGGCAGGTCGAAGTTTGCCCGCAGCGCCGTCACCAGGATGCGCGCCGCGGCTGGGCGCAGCAGCCCGGCCATGTCCTTGACCGCGAGTACGTGCGCTCCCGCGGTGACGAGCTCGTCGGCCAGCCGGAGGTAGTAGTCAAGGGTGTAGATCGGTTCCGTCGGGTCCGCGAGGTCACCGGTATAACACAGCGTGCCCTCGGCGACCGCCCCGGCCTCGACGACCGCGTCGATCGCTGGCCGCATCTGTTCGATGTCGTTCAGCGCGTCGAACACACGGAAGATGTCGATACCGGTTGCGGCCGCCTCCGCGACGAACGCCCGGACCACGTCGTCAGGGTAGGGGGTGTAGCCGACCGCGTTGCGTCCGCGCAGCAGCATCTGCAGACAGATGTTCGGCACGCGTTCGCGAATGGCGGCAAGCCGTTCCCACGGGTCCTCCGCCAGGAACCGCAGCGCGACATCGTAGGTTGCCCCGCCCCAGCACTCGAGGCTCAGCAGGCCAGGGGTGAGCCTGGAGTAGGCGGGCGCCGCAGCGAGGATCTCGGCGGTCCGCAGCCGGGTGGCGAGCAGCGACTGATGAGCGTCACGCAACGTCGTGTCGGTGACCGCGAGCCGCTCGGATGCCCGCAGCCTCGCCGCCCACTCCCGCGGTCCGAGCTCGGTGAGCAACTGGCGGGACCCGGCCGGCGCCATGCCGGGGGGCAGGGAAGGCAGCAGGCTCGCCGGGTCGACCAGGGCGGTGGCCGGCCGCCGGTGCCCGTTGACGGTGCTGTGCGCGAGTCGGTCCAGCAGCCGGCTGGTCCGGTCGGCGCCGCTGTCACCGACCGACAGGGCGGGCCGTTCGTCCAGGAAGGACGTGGTCACGCGTCCCGCCAGGAAGTCGGGCTCGGCCAGCAGCCGGCGCAGGAACTTCAGGTTCGTGCGCACACCGCGCACCCGGAACTCAGCCAGTGCCCGGCGGGCGCGTTCGGTGGCCTGCTCGAAGGTGGCGCCCCGGGTCGTCACCTTCACCAGCAGGGAGTCGAAATACGGGGTGACCACCGCACCTTCGTAGGTCGCGCCGTCCAGCCGGACCCCCGGGCCGCCGGGGGACTGGTAACGGGTGATCTTCCCGGTGTCCGGGCGGAAGCCGTCCGCCGGGTCCTCGGTGGTCACCCGGCACTGCACCGCGGCCCCGCGGATCGTGATGGACTCCTGGGTGAGGCCCAGGCCGGCCAGGCTCGCGCCAGCGGCGATGCGCAGCTGTGCCGCGACCAGATCGACGCCGGTGACCTCTTCGGTCACGGTGTGCTCCACCTGGATGCGCGGGTTCATCTCCATGAAGGTGTGCGCCCCGTCGGCCGCGACCAGGAACTCGACCGTGCCGGCGTTGACATAGCCGACATGCCGGGCGAACGCGAGCGCGTCCACGCACAGCCGCTCGCGTACAGCCGGATCAAGTCGCGGTGCGGGTGCCACCTCGACGACCTTCTGATGGCGACGCTGTACTGAACAGTCCCGCTCGTAGAGGTGGACGACGTTCCCGGTCGTGTCGCCCAGTACCTGTACCTCGACGTGGCGGGGCCGGTCCACCGCCTGCTCAAGGAAAATTGTCCCATCGCCGAAGGCCGCCGCAGCCTCCCGGATCGCGCTTGCCGCCGCCTCGGCGAGATCCTCGGATCGGTGCACCCGGCGCAGCCCCCGGCCGCCACCACCGGCCGAGGCCTTCACGAACAGGGGGAAGCCCACCGCCTCGGCGGCTTCGGCGACGGCCGCCGCGTCCGTCAGCGGAGCTGAGGCCCGCAGCACCGGCAGGCCTGCGGCTACCGCCGCCTCGCGGGCGGCGACCTTGTCCCCGGTCAGGCGCAGCACCTCTGGCGGGGGACCGACAAAGGTGAGGCCGGCCAGCACACACGCCTCGGCCAGCGCCTCGCTCTCCGAGAGGAAACCATAGCCCGGGTGCAACGCGTCCGCGCCCACCCGTTTCGCCACGGCCAGCAGAGCGTCCACGTCCAGGTATCCCCGGACGGGATGCCCCGGTTCGCCCAGCTCGTAGGATTCATCCGCTTTTATCCGGTGCAACGAGCCCACGTCTTCGGGCGTATAGACGGCGACGGTGCGTAGGCCCAGTTCGTTCGCGGCTCGGAAGACACGAACAGCAATCTCGCTGCGGTTCGCGACCAGGACCTTGGTGATCAAAGTGGCACCCCTCCACGACGCGGACTAGCGTCCCCTGGGGCCTGCGGGTATGCGAAGAGACGGGCCCAACAGATCGTTTCGCGATCCCGTAGCTGTTGGATCATTCTTCATCTCGTTCGTGACCAGGCTGTTCCCGGGAGGAGCCGCCTGACCGCATACCGTTCGGCCTACTGGATTTCCTCAGGGCCTCCGGTACGCGACAGGGGTCATGATCGCGCATCCGTCGGCGTATCAGGTCGACCCCGGACGGCCGTCAACCCCGACGAATTGTCGCAGTGTTTTCGGGCAGGTGCTGTTATTGTTCCAGCCGGGCAACGTCGTCGACAGACGACGTCATCGAGCCGCGGGTCCAGCGTCCGCGCCCCCGACGGAGCATGTCGGTCGGACGCTGTCAAACAGCCGGCTACCGGACTAGTTGCCGAGTCTGGTGGCGAACACCGCGGCCTGGGTCCGGCTCTCCAGGCCGAGTTTGGACAACAGGCTGGACACGTAGTTCTTCACCGTCTTCTCCGCCAGGAACATGCGGGTGGCGATCTGCCGGTTGGTGAGCCCCTCAGCGATGAGCACGAGAATGCGGCGCTCCTGGTCGGTCAGGCCGGCGAGTCGTCCGCCCTGGTCGGAGTCCTGCCGCAGGCGGCACAGTACACGCGGTGTGACCGTGGGGTCCAGTAGCGACTGACCGGCCGCGACCCGCCGCACGGCGTCCACGAGCGCGGTGCCACGGATCTGCTTGAGCACGTATCCAGCGGCTCCGGCCATGATCGCAGTAAACAGAGCGTCCTCGTCGTCGAACGAGGTGAGGATCAGGCAGGCGATTGCGGGGTCCTGTGAGCGGACCTGCCGGCACACCTCGATCCCGCTGCCGTCCGGCAGACGTGCGTCGAGGACAGCGACGTTGGGCCGCATGGCGAGGATCGCCTGATCCGCGCCGTCAGCTCGATCGGCTTCGCCGATCACGGCGATCCCGCGTTCCCCGGCAAGAAGATCGCGTAGTCCGCGACGGACCAACTCATGGTCATCCAGCAGGAACACCCGGATCGGCATCGCGTCCAGTGTGATCCCAGCAGGCCCGGCCACGTTCGCAGATTTCTCCGACACCGTATTCTCCGCCTGACCCCGGGTTGTCTGTCGCTAAAAGTAACATTACACAGCAAGATTCTAACCGAGTTGGTATCGCCTGGCCCCCGCTCCCGGGTAATCGGCAGCTGCCCGCTCCCATCGGCGCGCACCGCGTGCCGCGGCTCTCATCCCGGCCGCCTCGCCGTCGATCCCATCCGCTGCGCTCCCCACCGGGTGACTATGGCGACCTGGTCACCTGACAGTCCGTTGCCGTTGGCAAGCCGGGCATCCGTCGGGTCTCAGAACTGGACGGTCAGGGTCCCGCCGAGTACCGGAATCGGCCAGAGGGCCACTGTCAGGACAAAGGTGACCAGCTGAGAAGTGTTGTGAACCTCGTAACTCTTGCTGAGCGCAACGATGATGCCTACAACGAACCAGAGCAGGGCGATGATGGGAACCTGTACGCGGGTACGCATGGTGGTCCTTTCTGGGCGGGTTTCGGTCCGTAGCGAGGTTCCGTGGGCCTGCGAGGCTGCGAGGGCGTCAGCTTCGGCACCCGACGTCGGGTACCTCTCCGATCAGAACGGTTAACGGGTTTTTTACCCTCGTCTGAGCATTAAAACGCCTGATGAACCGATGTGTCACCAATGTCTCGTGAACACCCCGGTGCGGGAAGCAACCAGGCCATCAGGGAAGATGCGCTACCGGATTCTCGCGAGTCACTCGCGGCAGCCACAGTCCAGAGATCGTTCACATGTGAGGGAGGACGTCGCCATGCGGATAGGCAGGGGCGGTGCGGATTCAGGTCCGGCACCCGTCGAGCGGGTTGTCAAGATCTTGGAAGAGTACGTCGGCGCTCTTCCGGCGGCCGGCCTGGACGAGCCGTTCACGTTCGTCCGGACCTGGACGCTCACGCGCACCGGTGCGGGCGCGCCACTGTCACCGACGGCACCCGCGGGTGGGTCGCTCCAGGTCGGCTGCACGGTGGTACGGCACCCCACCGCGACCGGTGGCCCGGACGAAGTCGACGACCAGCGGACGTACGAACAACTCATCGGCGCGGCCGGCGCCTTGGCCGCACATGGTTTCGGGACCGCGGAGGTCTTCGAGGGCTGGCGGACGGTCGCCATCGAAGTTGCGCTGCCTTCGGCAGCCCAGACCACCGAGCCCACTGAGAAGGCCGAGAAGAAGCGGCGTCGTGGACCGCGCCGGCCGGAGCCCGTTGCTGTTGGGTAGCCGTTCGGTCGACGGCCGGGCACGCACAACGCATGACCGCGCGGCCGTCGACCGCCGGGACCGCCGGCCTTCCGGGTGCTCTTGCGGCGTGTCCCGGAAGTCGTCGTTCGACCAGGGAGCCGGCTAGGACCAGGGAGTCTGGCGGACCCACCGGTGGTCGGGCGCGCGGCGGCGAGGGGGTCCCGCGGCTCGCAGCTCACGGACAAACGGGATGACCGCCAGCGCGCCGAACACGAACCCGACCACGTGCGCCCCGTAGGCCACGCTGCCGCCGTCGGCGACACCCATCCCGGTGAAGTACACGTACTGCAGCAGGAACCAGAAGCCCAGCACGATCCATGCCGGCAACCAGAACGGCAGGAAGAGCAGGAACGTGACAAGCCCGATGACCCGCGCTCGCGGGAACACCACGAGGTAGGCGCCGAGAACGCCGGCGATCGCGCCGGACGCGCCGATGAGTGTGGTGGTCGAGGCTGGTTCGAACAGTGCGAACCCGTACGCGGCCGTGTATCCGCACACCAGGTAGAAGATGAGATAAAGGAACCGTCCCATGCGGTCCTCGATGTTGTTGCCGAAAACACCGAGGAACAACATGTTCCCAAGCAGGTGCAGCCAGCTTCCGTGCAGGAACATCGATGTCAGCACCGAGAGCACGGGCGACTTGACAAACGACGGCGGTGACTCCAGCTGGCACAGTACCTCACCGCGGGCGTTCAGACCTGGCGAGCGGCCGCTCGGGACCTGGTCAAGCGGCCGGTTCGTCAGCATCTCCACGGGAATCGCGCCCCACTGGTCGAAGAAGCGCTGTTGTTCGCACACGTTCCGCGATGCCGACGTGCTGACCCCGGCGACTGAGGTCACGACCGGTTCGAAGAGCACGAAGACGGCGACGTTCACCGCTATCAGCAGCCAGGTTATGACAGGCTTGCGGCGCAGTGGGTTGATGTCGTGAATTGGCAGGACCACACACACATCCTGCCCCCGGTTCCTGGCAGCCGCGCCACCGCATCCGGGCTGTGGGGTCCCCGGCCCGGTAGCCGCCCGGAAATTTTATGATCGTATGGGCGGCTGGCCAGCCTGCCACGACAACGCCGGCAGGCCCTGGATGAACGTCCAGCGCCGACCGCTAAGATCGTCGATTCATCCACACGGGCGTCACGAGGACGACGAGGCCGGCCGCGACACCGACCTGCAGGATGTGCCGTATCCAGTCGACGCCACTGGTATGGCCGACGCCGATGGCTCCCGCGACTATATTGCCAACCAACGCACCGATAATGCCGATAACTACTGTCAGCCATAGGGGGATCTTCTGCGGCCCCCGGACGACGAGGCGGGCCAGCAGGCCGATGACGAGACCGGCGATCAAGATCCAGATCAGTTGAAACACGACGACCTTCCCGGTCGAGACCGATACCGCTGCCGTTGAAGGTCTTTCCGGATGTTGACCTTTATAAACGCTACCGCTCCCGGCTGCGGGCACGCGGTGCTGTCAGGCGGGAGCGGCCGGGTGAAGACCGGGTCGTTACGGTGACGCGGGGGACTGGCGGCCGGAGCGAACGAGGCCGCTTGCCGTCGGCGTGAGTATCACGGCGACATCACGACATCACGACATCGCTCTGGCGCGGCCGTATGCGGCACGATGCCGCCCTGCCTCCCGACGTGTCCTGCCGTGGCCGCTCCGACCACGGCGATGCTCAGGGCCGATCGCCCGCGCAACCGGTTGACGGGCTCGTCCATCCAGGCGCTGACCTGCCCGGACGGCGCCCTGGCGGAGAGGGCCGCAGGGTGGATCGGTACGCGCCAGCACATCGCCCGACGGCATCCATGTCGGTACATCACCAAAAGTGGTTGCGGTTGCCGGCCGATCCTTCGTACTCTTTGTTTCCAAGGGCGCACTGTCAGTAATAGGCCGGGACGGGTCGAACCGGGACGGAGCGATCGAGGAAGGTCAACTTCAAATGATGTTACGCATTGCGTCACCTCCGCGGGCGAAAATGGTGCATTGCGCTGGAACGGCTGACTCGTGCGGAGCAACTGTTCCGACCGGAACGGTTGCTCCAGTCGATCCAGCCGGAACGATCGGTTCCGCATCCGTATCCGTCGATCGGCTGGAATGCCGCCCGGCATCCCAGCCCGACCGGCGCGGGTGTCGGGTGGTCCAGCGCGCCCGGGAATGGCTGACCGGCCAGACGGCGGATTTCACGCTCTGGTCTCTTTCGCCTTGGCTGGTCCGTTATGTTCTCGGCGTCGATCTGCTGTACGTGGCGGTTGTGCTGGTCGGCCTTGCCGAAGTTTCCCCGCGATTCACGGATCTACTCACGTTCGGCACTTTTGTCCTCCTCGGCCGGTTGGCCACCGAGACATCGCGATATCTCGGTGCGCCGGGCCATCGAAATGACGAGCCATACCGAGACCTGCTGTCGACCTGGACGCTGCCGGTCGCGCTTCTCCTCCCACCGCTCTACGCGGCCGTGCTGCACCTGCCTCTCCGCTGCCTGTTCCGAGCGGGGACCGATTCGCGGCCACGGTACAAACAGGTTTTCAACGCGGCGGCGCTCGGCGTGTCCGGATTCTGCGCGTCCAGCACGCACCTGGCACTTGCTCCAACGCAGGGAGCATACCGAATTGACACGCTGGTCGGCTCCGCCGGGCGCATCGGCGCGTTGTTTCTCGCCGTGCTCACCTATACGGTGCTCAATCGAATTCTTCGGCACGGGGTGCCGCTGCGCCTGCAGCCAGCCGCGGTGCGCCGTCCGTTCGGGGGCGGCGGCCACGAGATGCTCACCGTCGACGCCACGGCGATGTGTTCCGCGATCGTCATCGCGGTGCTGTGGACCGCGCATCCGCTGCTCATGCTGGTGGCAACCCCGCCGGCGCTGCTGCTCCAGCGTGGCCTGCTGCACGCGGAGCTGCTGGCGGCCGCGCGCACCGACGCCAAGACCAGGCTCGCCAGCCCGGCCTACTGGCGTGAGGTGGCCGAACGCGAGGCTGTCCGCATCCGGCGCGCAGGTCGTCCGATGTCCGTACTCATCGTGGACATCGACCACTTCAAACGGGTCAACGACCAGTTCGGCCACTTGACCGGCGATGTCGTCCTCGCTTCGGTCGCCGATGCCCTGCGGGCGGCCACCCGGCCCCGTGACCTGGTCGGCCGGTTCGGGGGTGAGGAGTTCGTCGTCCTGCTCTGCGAGGTCGACCTGGACAACGCCGCCCATGCCGCGGAACGGATCCGACGGCAGGTGGCGGGGATGCGTTGCCGGGTGGATGCCAGGTCCGCGGGAGCGGTCATCGTGTCGGTGACCGTCTCAGTCGGTGTGGCCACCGCCAACGGCCCGAGCGTGGACCTGCCCGTCCTGCTGGAAACCGCCGACGCGGCACTTTATCGAGCCAAGGCCGACGGACGTAACCGCGTCCGTCTCGCGGCGCAGGTCCCGACCGTCCGTACCGCCTGACCACGGTACGGACGGTCGGGGCCCCGAGCCTGCGGCGCGTGTCACGCAGGCCATGGCCACCGCCCGGCCCGCTGCTGCCGTGCTACAGCGTGGCCGCGCTGGTGGTGTTCCGTAGCAGCAACATCGTTGTCACTGGTCCCACACCACCGGGGACGGGGGTGAGAGCACCGGCCACCGATGCCACCGCATCGGCATCGACATCGCCGACCAGGCCCGATTCCGTGACGTTCGTGCCGACGTCGATCACCGTGGCGCCAGGCCGGATGAATCCCTTATTGATCATTTTGGGTCTGCCGACAGCGGCCACCACGACGTCAGCCTCATGCACGATCGAGACAAGATCGGTTGTCCGGGAATGGCATACCGTCACTGTTGCGTCCTCGGCCAACAGCAGGAGAGAAGCAGGCTTGCCGACCACCGGACTGCGCCCGATCACCGCTGCCCGGGTGCCCGCCAGCTTGATGTCGCCGCGGTGCAGGATCTCCAGGACCGCGGCCGCGGTGGCCGGGGCGAAGCAGGGCAGGCCCAGGGCCAGCCGACCCAGGCTCAACGGGTTCATCCCGTCCACATCCTTGTGCGGCGGGATGCGGGTACCGATCTCGCTGGCGGACAGCCCGGACGGTAGGGGAGTCTGCACTATCAGGCCGTGCACCCCGTCGTCGGCGGCGAGCTGGTCGACCGTATCGAGGAGCTCAGCGGGGTCGCCTGAGCGCTCATGGACCACACAGCGCACCCCCACCTTGGCCGCGCCGCGCTCGATGACCCCCACGTAGGACCGGGCCGCCGCGTCGGTCGTCGGCAGCACCACCGCCAGCATCGGTACGATTCCGTTCTGGCGCAGCCGCTCGGTGCTCTCAACGACGCCCCGCCCGATCTCGGCGGCCATGGACCGTCCATCCAGCAGCTTCATGATCCGATCCGTTCTCCGACGGTGCGTACGATTGCGTCGGCTTCAGACACAGACGCCAGATGGCCGGTGAGGACAGCTGCGGCACGGTCGCGGTTGGCCGTGTCCGTCATTGCCGCGATGTTCACCCGTACATTGATCGCGGCGCTGTCGAGCGCGGCGCGCGCGCTCGCGGCCGCCACCCCCACGTCGCTGAGGACGTTGACGTTCGCGCCGTCGATGACTGCCGCGCACAGCCCCACCACACCCGCTGCCACCGCCGCCGTACGCAGCGGTACTTCGGCGGCGCCGACCAGTGCGGCCTGAATCGCCCGGCTGCGTTCGGCGCGCTCGCCATCGGTGTCTTTGGGCAACCTGTAAGCGTCGCTGACCGCGGCGAACGCCCGAGCGTCGGCGTCGGCGAGCAGCAGTGCCTCGGTCCGCGCTTTGTCGGCCTGGGCCCGGGCGGTGAGCATCGTCGCCTCGTGCGCGGCGTACCGGGGTTTTCCGATCGTGAGGTTGCAGACCATGCTCACCAGCGCCGCGCCCAGCGCAGCCTGGAGAGCAGCGGCAGCGCCGCCGCCGGGTGCCGGCGCGGGTGAAGCCAGCTCGGCGAGGAATCCCGCGAGTGTCTCGTCGTCCACAGCACCTTCTTTGCCTGTTGCCTGTCGGTGATTGCGCCGTTTCCCAGGCCTACCCGGACAGCGGCCGGGGTAGGCCTGGGAAACGGCTGGTCCATATGGCCAGCTGGACTGCACCGTAGCAAGTTGCCGGGAGGGCGATGACGCAACAGCGATGATCGGTACTTGGTGACGACGCGGTCTGGATCATCGTCCACATCGGCTACCGGCCGTCGGCCATGCCCTACGCGGCCGCGTGGGTGTGCCCGATGGCCGGCTCGGCCGGGCGCTCCAGCCGGATCATGTCGGTCGGCCTGACCGGAAGGTCCGAGACGATCTCGATGCTGGTTGGCCGCTTGAATTTGGCAAGGCCTGTCTCGCACCGTTCCGCCAGGTCGTAGCGCAGCATGGTATCCGGGACGTCCACGGGTACGACGAGCGCGACGGGCACCTCGCCGAGAACGGCGTCCGGGCGGCTCACGACCGCGGCATGGCGCACCCGTGGATCGGAGAGCAGCACCTCCTCGACCTCACGGGGGTAAACTTTCTCGCCACCACGGTTGATCACGTCGTCGGTACGGCCGGACAGGAAGAGATAGCCGTCCGAGTCGAGGCAACCGATGTCACCGGTGTCGAGCCAGCCGTCGTGCGTGAATCTGTCGTGGCCGGCGCTGTCGGTGTGGGCACGGATCACCCCGGGGCCGCGGACCTGTATGTTTCCGGCTACACCGGGCGGGCGCGGGGTACCGTGGTGGTCGACGACGCGGACCTCGCTGCCGACCGGTACGCCCACTGATCCTGGTTTACGGGTTCCATGCGGCGGATTGGCCGTTATCAGACCTCCGGTCTCGATCGTGCCGTACGTTTCCAGCACAGGAATACCGGTTGCCGCTTCGAACGCCCGTAATACCTCGACAGGCAGGGGAGCAGCGGCGGACCGCACGAACCTGACGCGGCAGTCATGGGCCGGCGCGCTCTGAGGATCTCTTGCCAGCAGTGCCAGAATCGCCGGCACGGCATTGATCCAGGTCATCCGATGTCTGGCGATCATCGTCCAGAAGCCGCGACGGCGAAACCGCCGGTCAAGCACGAGGGTCGCACCGCCGCACAGGCTGGCGAGTAGTCCCACCACCTGTGTGTTGACATGCACCAGCGGCAACGGGCTGTAGCCGATGTCGGTGTGGCTGAACTGGTGATGGCGGCTGATGGTCGCGGCGACATGGGCGAGCTGGTCGATGGCGAGAAAGACCTCGGTGAACGGCCCGGCCGCTCCCGAACCCACCAGCAGGACACCGCCCCGCGGCTCATCAGCGGGATCAGCGGCAGTGGTTCGCCGCTGGACATCGGCCGGTCCTTTGCCCGTCAGGCGTGGACTGATCTGGCGAATCCCGGCCGGCATCGGCAGCGGCCGGTCGGTCACCACCAGATCGGGTCGCACGTGCCGCAGCGCTCGCTCCAGTTCCGCGGGTGGTGAGTCCGGATCAAGCGGTACAGCCTGCCGGCCGCCGGTGACTGCCGCCAGGAAGACGACCGCGAAGTCGAGCGGGTCGGAGACACCGATAGCGATCCGCCGCCCGGCCTGTGGGCCGCGTTCATCCAGATCAGCCTGCCAACAGCGGACAAGGGACAGCATCTCGCCGTATGTAATAGAGCGGTTGCCGTGAGCCTCCCTGAGGTACACCTGGTCCGGTTGTTCGCGAGCGTGTACGCACAACCACTCGATCACCGATGTCACGTTCACCACCGTTGTCAACGTTCAGTAAATGAGTTCTCCGGTATCGGGGATTCCTCCGCCCCGCGGTCTGAGGATTATTGTGCCGTTCGTGGGAGCTGTCCTGGCCAGGCGTTCCGCAGGCATGAGCCGCCAGTCACACGAAAAGAACCATGGTCGCATGGCCGGCAGCCTGCTGGATCGCTATATCAGTTCTAGATTCCTATAATCAATTGCTATATCAGTTGTGGTATGCACGATGAACCAGTGCGTTGGGTGTCGCGGGTCACACAGGTGAGCTTTCACCCGCGGGGAGCGATTTTTCTCACATCCTTTTTCGCGCCCGGTCGGCATTGGAGCTTGAGCGGAAGCCTAGTGGTCGGCGCTGGAAGTCCTTCAGGAGTTGTCGGATGCCAGGTGGATGCGTCGCGAGGCGGCGCCGGCCCCGGTAGCGGTGTGCTACCGGGCTCCCCGTCCATCGCCGCGCGATGCGCGGGCGCCCCGGTTCGTCGGTCGACCGGACCGTCGTTGACCGGAGCACGGGAGGCGGCTGCCGGCCGGAGCGCCATGAGCGGTGCCGTAGATGGCGGGATGGCGGGATGGCGGGGGAGACGCTGGGGGAGGAAGAGGCGGGCGGCACATGAGCAGAACCCTGCGCCGTAGACGTTTACAAGCCCAATATGATCATTGATAGATGATCATTTGATGGCTGCGTCGGTCTGGCCATCCACGCCGAGCCCACATATTGCGGAGCCGGCCAAACCGATACAGCTCATCTGGTCGGGCTCCCAGCAGCCGGGTGGCCGCCGGACCGGCGGGCGGGTGCCGGTGTGCCCTCCCGAGTTCTACTTGACATAATGTTGATTATCGGCGCTTGAGACACCCGCCGGGGGAGGGCTCGGCCCGCGTCCGGCTCGCGCGGATCCGCTGGCCGTTGGGCTACCGGGGCGGCGATGGGTCAAGATCAAGTGCGAGTGAGTTCATGCAGTACCGTTGGCCGGTCGGTTCCGGACCGTCGTCGAACACATGCCCGAGATGTGACCCACAGCGCCGGCATCGTACTTCTGTCCGGATCATGCCATGTGACGTGTCCTCCACCAGCTCTACCGCCTCGGCCACAGCGGGCTGGAAGAAACTCGGCCACCCCGAACCGGAGTCGTACTTCGTGGCTGAGTCGAACAGCGCGTTGCCACAGGCGCCGCACCGGTAGATTCCCGTTTCCTTGCTGTAGGTGTATGCACCGGTGAAGGGCGGTTCGGTCGCTGCGTCACGCAGTACCGCGTACCGCTCCGGCGCAAGCTCCCTGCGCCACTCCTCATCACTCTTCACGACCTGCTCCGCTGTCACGATGCTCTCCCTGCTATTAGTGCCGGACCTCACCAGCCGGCACGTCGGGGTCTTCGCGCACGCTGTTCTCCGCTATGTGACGTCTGATGTTTCGGCTTTGTTCCAGCGCACCGGCACGGCAACCGGGGCTGCGCCGGCAAGGCCACACACCGCTGTCGCCACCGCCACCGCCGCTGGCAGCGGAGCGATCTCGCGGCGAGCTCCGGAAGTGATCAATATCGCCGCGTCGGCCGCGTCGACGAGCATTCCCACCCATAGCCAGCCCCGAACCTGTTTGGCTTCCCGCCGGGTGAACGCGGTCAGCAACCCGGCGCTGAGAGCCAGTTCACGGACAGCCGCCACGCGGGTTATCCACGCAGTCTGTCCGGCGGTTACCCGGTCTATCCCGGTGATCCGTGCGAATCCGGCCGGATGTGTCAGCAAGCCGACACCGATTGCGCATCTGGTGACACCGATCAGACCGACGCGCAGACTGTGCGTGGCGGAAATGGGTGTCACGGCGATCGTTCTTCTACATAGTGTGAGCACGATCTCGTTACCGGCCTTGTCCTCATGGGAACGTCCAACAGAGTCTGTGCGTTGGTGATTCTGAGTTCCTCACTGGTACCGACGCTCGGGAGGGTTTTTTATGGGCGAGCGCATCCTGCGAGGCAGCCGGCTAGGTGCAGTGTCCTACGAGACGGATCGCAGCACCGAACTCGCGCCACGCCAGACCGCGTCCTACGACTGCCCGAACGGCCACCAGTTCACCATGCCCTTCGCTGCCGAGGCCGAGGTCCCGGCGGTCTGGGAGTGCCGTGTATGTGGTGCCGGGTCGGTCATCGTCAACGGCGAGGTCCCGGAGCCGAAGAAGAGCAAGCCCCCGCGTACTCATTGGGACATGCTCATGGAGCGGCGTACCACCGACGATCTCGAAGAGGTTCTGGCCGAGCGACTTGCGGTTCTGCGGGGCACCGGTCAGGATCGCCGCTCCGCCTGACGCGATCTTCGTCTTCGTGGCGGCGGCCGGCAGCAGTGTGCGGACGATGTGGCCGACCGGGGTGGATCCGGTCGGCCACACGCATGTTCACCGGTTCACGGGAAATCGGCTCACGGGGACACGCCCGTCGCGGACCGGTCCGCGGCCTCTCCGCGGGCCAGGGGAACGTACCCGCCTTCCTTGCCGATCTGCGGCCCGGCGGTCACCTGGCCGCCGCCGACGGGTGTGGCCTGCCGATCGTGACGGGTCGTCAGTGCCCACCAGGTGACCCGCCACAGGGCTTCCGCCACGATCGCGCGGCTCATCTTCGATCGTCCGTGTTCGCGTTCGACAAAAGTGATCGGGATCTCCAGGACCCGGAAGCCCGACCGCCATGCCTGCCAGGTGAGATCTACCTGGAAGCAGTATCCCTGTGATGCCACCTGCTGCAGGTCACGGCTTTTCAGGACACGCGCCCGGTAGGCCCGGAAGCCAGCGGTGGCGTCCGCGAGCGGCATGCCGAGGGCGGCCCGCACATACGCGTTCGCCCCGCGTGAGAGCAGCAGGCGTGACCGTGGCCAGTTGCGTACCTCTCCCCCGGTCACCCAGCGGGAGCCGATCACCAGATCGGCGTCACGCAGGGCCGCGAGCAGGCGTGGGAGTTCCTCGGGCTGATGGGAGCCGTCAGCGTCCATCTCGACCAGAATGTCGTAGCCCTGTCGAAGACCCCAGTCGAAACCGGCCACGTAGGCGGCGCCGAGGCCGTTTTTGGCGGCCCGGTGCAGAACGTGGACGCGCGGATCGTTCGCCGCGATCCCATCGGCGATCTCCCCGGTGCCGTCTGGGCTCGCGTCGTCGATGACCAGCAGGTCCACGTCCGGGTTGGCCGCGCGCAGCCGGATGACCGTGTTGTGAAGGTTCTCGCGCTCGTTGTAGGTCGGAACACACACGAGAACGCGCTCGTCGTCCACGCGTCTCCTTTCGGTGTCGCCGGCGGTCTTGCCGGCGGTGTCGCGGCCTGCCCCGCCCCGCTCGCGGGAGGACTTCCCTGCCCGCAGGCCGAACGTTACAGCGAGTAGTCCAATAATCACTAGTAGAATCTCCGGGGCCGCGCCGACACGGTCCGCGAGCGTCCGGCTGGTGCGTAGCGGGAGCGGGGCGGTCAGGACGGCGGTCTCGTACAGGCCGGACTGTGCGATGACCCGGCCGTCGGGCTCGATGAGCGCGCTCTGGCCGCTGGTGGATACCTGGACCGCCGCTCGTCCGTGCTCTACCGCCCGCATCCGGGTCATTGCCAGTTGTTGCTCGCTTTCGCCTTTGCGCCCGAATGAGGCGTTGTTGGTCTGTACCACCAACAGCTGCGCGCCCGCGTTGACGGTATCGCGGACAAGACCGTCATATGCTACTTCGAAGCAGATGACGTCGCCGATCGTGACCGTGCCGATGTGGAGCCTCCCGACGTCGCTGCCGTGTACAAAGTCGTCAGGCAGCTCGGTGGCGAACCGCTTGACGAGCTTCTCCAGGACGGCCCGGCCCGGCAGATACTCCGCGAACGGCACCGGATGCTGCTTGACGTATATCTGGCCGGTCCAGCCGTCGCCGCTCCAGCCCAGACCCGCGTTGCGCACCTTCCCCGTGCCCGGTCCGTCCAGTACCGCGCCGACGAGGACGGGAGCGTCCACTGCCCGCGCCGCGCGGTCGAGCATGGCGGCGGCGCGGGGATCCACGAACGGGTCGACGTCCGAGGAGTTCTCCGGCCACAGAACGAGGTCCGGATGCGGGACGCGTCCCGCCGTAACGTCCGTGCCGAGGCGTTCGGTCGCCGTCATGTGGTTGGCGGTCACCTGGAACATGCGCCCGAGCGCCTCCAGGCCACCGGCCCGTGGGACGTTGCCCTGAATCGCCGCCACCTGTGCGCTGCCGGCCTGCGCGGAGGTCGGCAGCGGCACGGCGAGACCGGCCGTCGTCATGGCCACGGCGGCACTCAGCGGCCAGGCCAGGGCCGCGGCCCGGCGGGTACGCCCGCGGCCGGCGGCGGGCGTACC
>NZ_CAKJTM010000036.1:0-46260 GCF_917627345.1 Protofrankia sp. CiP3
ACGGGCGGTCTGCAGGGCGGTGGTGAAGCTGCCGAGGTCGGGGTCGAGGGCCGGGTCGCTCAGGGCGGCGTCGGCGATCGCGTCCGCGGATCCCGACCCGGCAGCCCTCGGCCGCAAGGCGGGACGCGATCGCCCGGCCGATGCCGCGGGAACCACCGGTGACGAGCGCGACCTTACCGCTCAGATGAAGATCCACTAGAGGATGTCCGCCTGTCGATCATGTGCCGCCGAACCGACGCCGGGGTTGGAAGGGGCCCGCTGCATGCCGCGGAGCGTGCGGGACAGGTTCGTCTGGCGCTCGTACAGGTCGCGGACGGCCGACAGCTCCTGGTAGGGGCGCAGCTCCCGCACGACCTCACCAGTGCGGCGAACGATCAGATCCACCGGGCGTTCGGCCGCGCAGATCTCCAGCGCCTCGACGGTCACGGCGCACGCCCTGTCCGGTTCCTTCTGCCGCACCGCGGCGAGCGCGAGGTCGACCCGGGCCAGGGCCCGCGCGACCGGCCAGTTCGCCGCCGCCGCGTCGCACAACGTCACCGCCTGCTGGGCGAAGGTTCGCGCCTTCTCGGACTTGGAGAGCGCTGTGTAGGCCGTGCCGGCGTAGAACGGCAGGTAGGGGTAGTCGAAGGAATCGATGCTCTCCGCGTTGCTTTAGAGGATCTTCGGGCGCGGCTGGGTGTTCGCCAGTCGAGTGATCAGAAACTGAGGTCCGTACGCCCCCCGGTGGGGCCTACCAGGACGGACGAGCCGGGTGGATGCCGGCCGGCCCTCCGTAGGATCGTGCGCTGTGGGAAAAAAGAGTGCGGAACGCAACGCGAGGCTCGACACGCTCCGGCGCGAACAGCGGCGCCAGGAGCGCCGACGTTCCTTTCTGATCTACGGAATCGGCGGCCTGGCCGCATTGACGTTACTGGCCGGCATCATCGTGTATGCGCTGCTGGACAATCGGGCGAAGGACCAGAGCCGCTCGGTCGGTTACGTCACCAGGGCGAGCACGGCCGCGGCCGCGGCCGGATGCACCGGCGTCGTCAACGACGCCTCCCACGGCAACACCCACGTCGCGGCCAACCAGACCGTCGACTACACGGTCGCGCCGCCGTCATCGGGTAACCACGATTCCAGCCCGCTGCCGGACGCCTACCGTTTCTACGAGCGCATTCCCAACCTGCGGATCGAGCGTGCCGTCCACAACCTGGAACACGGCTTCGTCATCGGCTGGTACGACGCGAAACTCCCCGACGACCAGGTGACCGCGCTGCGCGCCGCCGCGGAGTCGGCCGGTGACCGGTTCATCGCCGTCCCGTGGGAACGCGGCGAGTTCACCGAGAACAAGCACTTCGTACTGACCGCCTGGGACCGGACCCAGCGCTGCGCGGTCGTGTCCGAAGCGGCCATCAAGGAGTTCGTGAGGACCTATGCCAACCCCAGCCCGGCCGGTGCGGCGTGGGACTCCCCCACCGCGCCCGAGTCCGGTGCGGCCGGTGGCCCGCTCGACCTGAGCCCGACCATCACCGGCAGCGCGCGGCAGCCCACCGGCACCGGATCGGATTCCGGGACCACCGCGCCCACCTCAACAGGCACGGCCGCGCCAGCGGACACGCCCACGCCAGCGGACACGGCCGCCGCAACGCGGTGACGCGGCGCTGACGCGGGCGCCGTTGTCCGGTCATCAGCGCCAAGCCGAACGCGGCCGGGACGCCGGGCTGGAGCGGGCGCCGTGCTCATCGCGCTCACACGCGGTCCGAACTGAAGCGGATGCTGCCCGCCCCCAGCACGGCACCGGGGAACACCCGGACGCCAGCCCGCAGCTCGTTGCCGGGCTCGATCCGCGCGCCGTCACCCACGATGACCCCGTCAAGTGACACCCGCGCGCCGATGACCGCGCCAGCGCCCACCACCGACCCGCGCACCACAGCACCCTCACCGATGACCGCTCCGTCGAAGAGCACCGCGCCGTCCACCGTGGCGCCGGCACCGACCGTCGTGCCAGCGCCCACCACCGCGCCACCACTGATCTTGGCGTCCCCGGCGACGGAGGCACCCGGCAACAGCAGCTGATCACCGACCGGTCCCGGCAGCGCGGAGGAGGCGATCCGTCCCGTCACCAGGTCCCGCGACCCCTGGATGAACGCGTCCGGAGTGCCCAGATCGAGCCAGTACGTGCTGTCGACATAACCGGCCACGAGAACGCCGGACGCCAGCAGTCCCGGAAAGGTCTCCCGCTCGACCGAGACCGGCCGGCCGGCCGGAATGCCGTCGATCACGGACCGCCGGAAGACATAGCAGCCGGCATTGATCCGGTTGGTCGGCGGGTCGGGTGTCTTCTCCAGGAACTGGGTGACCCGGCCGTCGGCGTCGGTGGGGACCACGCCGAACGCGCGCGGGTCACCAACCTCGGTCAGGTGCAGGGTGACGGCCGCGTCGGTGTCCCGGTGGCGGCGCACCAGCGCGACGATGTCCAGGCCGGACAGGATGTCGCCGTTGAAGACGACCACCGGCTCGCCCGGCGCGGCGCGCAGCCGCGACGCGACGTTACGGATCGCGCCGCCCGTTCCCAGCGGCTCGGCCTCGGTGACGTACTCCAGCTCCAGACCGTGCGCGGAGCCGTCTCCGAAGTACTCTTCGAATACTTCGGCCCGGTACGCGGTGGCGAGGACAACGCGGGTGATCCCGGCATCGCGCGCGCGGGCGAGCATGTGGGCGGTCACCGGAACGCCGGCGACCGGAAGCATCGGTTTCGGTGCTGACATCGTCAGCGGGCGCAGGCGACTACCCTGTCCCCCGACCAGCATCACAGCGTCCATAGAGCGTGAGTGTCCCAGAGGCCCCGCGCCCCGACGCACGATGTTGGGCCACCGCGGTGACGTCGGGTCGCGGACACCCGCTCACCAGCCCGGACGGCCCGCCGCGGCACCGCCCACCGCGCGTTCCGAGGTGCCCCAGGCCCGCCGGAATGCGCGGACGGGCCGCACTGGCGATGCTGAAGACGTGGTGCGCCAGTGGCCCGCCGACTATCGGGTCTCCTCCAGCAACGTCCGGCCGGGCGCCGAGACGGCCATGGCCGCGCTTGCCGACGGCGGAGAACCGGGCTTCGCCGCCGCCCGCACCGACGGCGGCGGTCCCGCCACGCTCACGGTGTGGCTCGCCTGGCACGGCGACGGGCCGCCCATAGCCGACGTCATACCGGTGCTGACCAACCTCGGCCTGCGCGCGACAACCCATCGCAGCCTGCCGAAGCAACCGGACCCGCTTGGCGGCACAGCCAGCCTCGACGAATACCATGTGCACACCACACCGGAGCTCGCCGATGCCGCCATCAAGCAGATGGACGGCCTGCGCGGCATCCTGGCGGGCCTCGCGCGCGGGGACATCGACAGCGACAGCCTCGACGCGCTCGTCCTCACCGCTGGGCTCACCGCCCGGGAGGTGGCGTTGCTGCGGGCCATGTTCCGTTACCTGCGCCTCGCCGGGACGTCGTTGGGCACCCGCTACGCCCACCGGGTCCTGACCGCCCACCCGTCCTACGCGCACGATCTCGTCGCGCTGTTCCATGCCCGGCTGGACCCGCTGCGGGTGAGCCCCGCGCGCGGCAGCCGGCTGCACGCCCGGCTGGAGGCCGCACTGGCGTGGGTGACCAGCATCAACGACGACACAGTCCTGCGCCGGCTGCGCGACCTTGTCCTCGCGGTTGTGCGGACGACGTTCTACCCACCGGCGGCGTCTCCCGGTTCCGGCCGCCGGCCCGAGCCCGAGGCGCTCACGGTGGACGCGCCGGACACGCTCGCCATCAAGATCATGTCAGCGGGGCTGCCCTGGCTGCCGCCGCCGGTTCCCGAGGCGGAGACCTTCGTCAGTTCCGGGCGGTTCGACGCGCTGCATCTCCGCGGGGCGCGGCTGGCCCGGGGCGGCATCCGGTGGTCCGACCGCCAGGAGGACCTGCGCACCGAGATTCTCGGCCTGATGAAGTCCCAGCGGGTCAAGAACGCCATCATCGTGCCGGACGGCGCCAAGGGCGGCTTCGTCCTGCGGCGTCCACCGGCGGACCCCCACGAGCTGGCCGCGCTGGCCAGGTCCTGTTACGCGGAGTTCATGCGGGCGCTGTTGGCGCTCGTGGACGACCGGGTCGACGGTGTCACCGTCCGCAGGCCGGGCCTGGTCAGCCGGGACGAGCCGGACAGCTACCTGGTGGTCGCGGCGGACAAGGGCACCGCACGCTTCTCCGACCTCGCCAACGAGGTGGCGGCGTCGGCCGGCTACTGGCTCGGCGACGCCTTCGCCTCGGGTGGCCGCAGCGGGTACGACCACAAGGCGCTGGGCATCACCGCCCGGGGTGCCTGGGAATCCGTCCGCCGTCACTTCGCCGAGCTGGGCGTGGACGCCGACCGCGAACCGCTCACCGTCGTCGGCATCGGTGACATGTCCGGGGACGTCTTCGGTAACGGCATGCTCCTCTCCCGCTACATCCGGCTGGTCGCCGCATTCGATCATCGACACATATTTCTGGACCCAGGCCCCGACCCGGCCCGTTCGTTCGCCGAGCGCGAACGCCTCGCGGCGCTGCCCGGGAGCAGCTGGGACGACTACGATCGGTCGGTGCTGTCGGCCGGCGGTGGCGTGTTCGCGCTGTCAGCCAAACAGATCGAGCTGACCGAACAGGTACGGGAGCTGCTGGGGGTCGGCGACGACGCGCTGCCCGCCGACGCCCTGGTCCGGGCGGTGCTGCGGGCACCGGTCGACCTGCTGTGGAACGGCGGTGTCGGCACCTGGGTCAAGGCAAGCACGCAGGAACACGGCGCGGTCGGGGACAAGGCCCGGGACGGGATGCGGGTCAACGCGACCGAGCTGCGCGCCCGGGTCGTGGCCGAGGGCGGGAACCTCGGCCTCACCGACGCCGCCCGGGTCGAGTTCACCATGCACGGCGGACGCTGCAACACCGACTTCGTGGACAACTCCGCCGGGGTGAACTGCTCCGATCGGGAGGTCAACATCAAGATTGGCCTTGACCTGGCCATCAACAAGGGAGCGATCGACCGGGCCGATCGCGAGCGGCTGCTGGTGTCGGCCACCGGTGACGTCACGCGAGCGGTCCTGGCCGACTCCGCCCGCCAGGCCCTGGCGCTGAGCGCGGCCGAACGGCATGCCATGTCCATGGCGGACGGGCTGTCGCGGTTCATCAGCCATCTGGTGGAGACCGGCGAGATCGACCCGGATGTGGAGAGCCTGCCAGACGCCGAGGAGCTCGGCGCCCGGCTTGCGGCGGGACGCACCTACACCCGACCGGAGATCGCAGTCCTGCACGCCTACGCCAAGCGGATGGTCGCCCGGTCGCTGCTGGAGTCGAGCCTGCCCGACGAGCCGGTCGGCGGGCCCACCCTGGACACCTACCTGCCGGCGTCGCTGCGGGAGCTGCTGCGGGAGCACTTCGGCCGTCACCCACTGCGGCGGGAGATCATAGCCTCCCAGCTCGCCAACTCGGTCATCGACCGGGTCGGCGCCGGTTTCCTCCACCGGCTGCGTGAACTGACCGGCGCGGACACCGTCCAGGGCACCCGGGCCTTCGTCATCACCCGGGAGCTGCTCGGCCTGACCGACATCTGGGCGGCCATGGACACCCACTGCCTCGGGGGCGGCGGCAGCCGGGCGCGCCCGGCCGTGGGCTCCACCGATCCCACCGCCGAGGCGCTGCTGCACTGCCACTTCGTCCAGGAGGAATCCGCGCTGTGGCTGCTGCGGGCCCGCCGGTCGCCGCTGGACATCGCGGCGGAGATCACCCGGTACACCGACGGGATGCGGGAGGTGACGGCGGCGCTGCCGTCGGTGCTCGCCACGGCCGGGTCCGATCAGGAGCTGGCCGGCATCCTGCGGCTGGCCGAACAGCTCTACGAGCGTGGCCTGCCCGCGCGCCTCGCCGAGCGCGTCGCGTGGCTCGACGCGATGAGCCCGGCGCTCGACATCGTCGACATCGCCCTGCGCAACGACCTGGAACCAAGTGACGTGCTGCACGCCTACACGGCCATCGGGACACGGCTCGGCCTGGGACGCCTGGGCCTCGCGCACCTCATCGGCCGGGGCGCGCAGCTGCCGGGCCAGTCGTACTGGGAGCACATCGCCGCGGCGACCCTGCGGGCGGATGTCGCCCGTGCCCGGTCGGCGCTGACCGAGGCGACCATGGCCACGCCCGAGTTCGACCTGGACGCGGCCATCGACAGAATCGCGACCGGGGCACGGGCCGACCGGGTCCGCGCCGTCGTCGACGACGTGGCCGCGGCGCCGCGTCTGTCCAGCGCCATGATCTCCGTCGTGGCCGGCCGGCTGAGCGAGCTGATCCCGCGACAGTGATCCACAGCACGGCGGCCGGTCAGCGTCCCCCTGCCAGCCCCCACCGGACGGCGGGCCGCCCGATCCTCGCGCTCGTTCTCAGCCGCGTTCTCAGCCGCGTTCTCAGTGGCCCGCGCTGGGACGGCGGTTGGCCGGCAGCTCGTCAGCGGACCGGGTCACCCGGGCTCCCGCGCTGTCGTCCGCGAGCGCGAGCGCGAGGAGCAGCCGCAGCCCCAGGCCCACCCCGATGGCGAGCCGCAACGGCAGGTAACGCCGCGACGGGTACTGCCGGGACAGGTAGCGGAGCATGCTGCGATGATGCGCGATCACCATCCGTCGCGAGGTGCGCTTCGTGGAATGACCGCCCAGATGCTCGACGACGGCGGTGGGTACGTAGACCAGCTGCCAGCCGAGCAGGCCGAGGCGGCGGCCCAGATCCACATCCTCCATGAACATGAAGTACGCCTCGTCGAAGCCGTCGACCGCCTCGAACGCCTGCCGCCGCAGCAGCTGGCACGACCCCGACAGCCAGCCGGCGGTCGTCTCGACCGGGGTGGCCCGGTCCCGGCGGTAGGCCGTCGTCCACGGGTTCGCCGGCCAGCACCAGCCGAGCAGGGCGTGGCCGATCCCGCGCCCCAGCGAGGGAAGCTCGCGGGCGGACGGGTAGAGCACACCTCCCGGGTTCGTGATCGCCGGGCCGAAAGCCCCCGCTCCTGGCCAGCGGCTCGACGCGTCCAGAAGCTCATCGAGCGACCCCGGCGTGAACGCGATGTCGGCGTTGGCCACCACCAGCCACGGCGCACCGGCACCGGCCGCACCCCGGTTGGCCGCGCTGCCGTACCCGAGGTTGCTCCCAGCGCGCACCAGCCGGACCTCGCCGCGCTCGGCCACCCTGGCCGTGCCCTCATCCAGCACCGGCGAGTTGTCCACGACAACCACCTCGTAGGATCTTGCCGTGGCCTTGGTCAGGGAGTCCATGAACGGACCGAGCACCTCACCGGAGTGGTAGCCCACGACCACGACACGAATCTCCGGTTCGGTGGCGGCAGGCTCCGGCCGCTCGCCCCGCTGATCGTGCGAACGTGCCGAAGCTCCCGCGTCCCGCACGTTCACCAGCCCGCCTTCATCATCCCCGCCCGCCCACCCTGTGTATGTGAGAACGTTCCGCTCGGGCCAGGATGCCATCGGCGTTCCTGGGCCGGGTATCGGGGTCAGGCTGTCCAGGCCCTGGCCGGCCGGGGCTGCCGGTCAGGTGTCAGCGGCTGCCCGCGCGTAGCTCGCCAGATGCGTCTCGGCGCTCGCCGCCCAGGTGAACTCCCTGGCGCGGGCGAGCCCGGCCCGCGCCAGCGCCCCGCGCCGCTGGGCGTCGTCGAGCAACGCGCCCATCTCGTGAGCGATCGAGTCGATGTCCGGCTGCGTGTAGGCGACCGCGTCGCCGCCCACCTCGGGCAGGGAGAGCCGCGGAGTCGTCAGTACCGGCGCGCCGCAGGCCATGGCCTCCAGCACGGGCAGCCCGAAACCCTCCCCATGGGACGGGTAGGCGACCAGCAACGCCCCGCCCAGGTAGCCGGGGAGGTCGGAGAAACGCAGGTAGCCCGGCCGGATGACCTTCAGGTGGGACGGCACCGAAGCGACCGCGGCATCCACGTCGTCGTCCCAGCCCGAGCCACCGGCAAGCACCAGCGCGGGCGCGTCCGCACGCCCGTGGACAGCCTCGGCCCAGCCGCGGATCAGGTTCGGCACGTTCTTGCGGGGCTCGAGCATGCCGAGGAAAGCGACATACCGGCTGTCAGCCAGGCCGAGCCGGAGGCGGACGCGGCGCTTGTCCTCCTCCGTGGGCGGATGGAAGGTCGATGTGTCCACACCGTGGTAGGCGACGTCCGTCGCCGTCGAGTCACTGTCCAGGACCCGGATGAGCTCGTCCCGGGTGGCCTTGGACGGGACGATGATTCTCTTGGCCTTGCGGACGGCCGTGCGCATCGCCGAGCGGAAGAACGTCCCCTTCACGGCGGTGTGCATCTCCGCCTCCGTGAAGAAGGTGACGTCATGGATAGTCACGCACACGGGCTGGGAAGTACGCAGTGGCATAGTGTAATGCGGCGAATGGATGACCTGTGCCCCCACCTGGTGGGCGACCAGCGGCAGGCCGGTCTGCTCCCAGGCGAGGCGGGCCGGCCGGTGGGCGATCGCGGCCGGCCCCGGCACCACGTCCGTGTGCGGGGCCAACCGGCCGTACCGTTCATAGTCGGACCGTTGGCAGACGAGAGCCAGGTCGGCGCCTGCCGCGTCCAGGGCAGCCACCAGCCCGTCGACATAGCGACCGACGCCGCCGCGATCGGCTGGAACCGCGGTTGCGTCGACGAGCACCCGGGGAGACACGGCGCTCCTTCCGACTGGCGGCATGTTTCTCACCGCTAGCTCCCTCAGGGCCTCCAGCCGCACGAAAGATCATGCCCGTACGGTCTTTGGCCTACTAGGTTCCTTAGGGCCACCGACAACGCTGGAAGATCCACGATTGCGCCATCTTCGGCCCGCTGGCAAGACTACGCCGGCCCCCGATCCTTGGTGGTCAAGGCCCGGGAGTCGGTAAGTTGACGGTAGAGGGACCAGACGGTCTCTGCCGCCCCATTCCAACTAAAAGCGGCTGCTCTCGCCCGTCCGGCCACAGCCAGCCCACGCCGCAGGCCGTCGTCCGCGACCACGGCGGCGGCCGCCTGGGCGAGCGCCGCCGGGTCCGCCACCGGCACGGTGACAACGGCGTCCCCACCGATCTCCGCGAAGGCGGGTATGTCGGAGACGATCGCGGGGACACCATGGGCCATCGCCTCGAGGACCGGCAGCCCGAACCCCTCGGACCGGCTGGGCGCGAGCAGCGCCGTGGCCCGCGACAGGACGACGGCGAGGTCCGGGTCGTCAAGGCGCCCAAGCGGGTGGACCCGGCCGCTGTCGAGACCCGCCCGCTCAGCTTCGGCCCGCAGGTCCAGCCCGCCCCAGCCGGGTGAACCGACGTGTACCAGCGGCAGGGCGGGCGCGGTGGGCTCGGCCAGCGCGGCCAGCGCGGTGTCCAGGCCCTTGCGCGGCTCGAGGGTGGCCAGGGTGAGCAGATACCCGCCGGTGGGCAGGCCGAGCCGGGCCGCACGAGCGTCCGCGTCCGCCGGGACGGTCCTGATCGCGTCGGCCACCCCCTCGCCGATGACGTGCAGCCGGTCGTCCGGGATCGCCAGATGTGCCTGGAGGTCGGCGGCGACGGCCCTGGTCGGCACGATCACGGCGTCGGCCCGGCGAGCCGCGCGCTCACCCATCTGCCGGTGCCACCGCGCCCCGTGCGGGGTCAGGGTGTGCGGATGGGTCCACGGCACCGCGTCGTGGATCGTGACCACGAGCCCCACCCCGTCCCGCCGGGGCGGGACGAGCAGCGTCGGGGCGTGCACCACGCCCACGCCGCTCGGTGCCGGCCCGTGGCCGCGCGGCCAGGCGGCGGCAAGCCCCCGCCGGGGCAGCGGTAACCGGATGGGACCGACCACACCCGGCACGGCCGCGCCGTCCGCTTCGAGGCTGCCCCGCCAGGCGCACCAGCTGATGACCACGTCACCCGGCCGCGCTGTCCGGGCGAGCGCGGCGGCGAGTTCCGCCGAGTACCGCCCGGTTCCACCCGGCACCGGTGCCAGCATCTGTTCAACAAGGAATCCGATCCGCACGGAACAACATCCTTGCGCAGTGATCGCCAGCGTCAACCGGTGTGGGTCCCGGCCAGGGCACGGAGCCGGCATCCGGGTGCCGTCGCGGCGACGCGACGGGCCGGGCCGTGGGCAGCCCGGCGGCGCTCCCGGCCGGGCACCCGCCCGGACCAACCGGAGGATCAACCGAAAAGCTCCTGTCACGGCATGGTCAGCGCGGCGACCGGCGTGAGGCGGGCGGCGCGGATGGCGGGATAGAGACCCGCGATCGCGCCGACCGGCAGCGTGACAAGCACGCCGCCCAGCCAGGCGGCCAGCGGAATGACCACCGGCCAGTGCTGCGTCACCGCGTACCCGCCGGTGGCGAGCACACCCATGATCACACCACCGACACCGCCGAGGCCGGCCAACAGCAGCGATTCCATGAGGAACTGCAGGCGGATCTGTCCCCGGGTGGCACCGAGGGCTCGACGCAGGCCGATCTCACCGCGCCGCTCCAGGACGGAAATGACCATGGTGTTGGCCACGCCGACCCCGCCCACCACGAGGGCTACCGCGCCGAGCCCGAGGAAGAGACCGTCGAGCGTGCGGTGGGTGACGCGCTGGGCGGCAAGCGCCTCGGAGGGACGGGAGACCCGGACCTCGTACGGGCTTTGCGGGTTCACGGTCGCTGGCAGCACCGAACGGACAGCCTCCACCTCGGGCGCCGCCGATCGGGTGTACAGCGTCGTGGGGTGGCCGTTGAAGCCGAGAGCCGTCTGCGCGGCGGTCCATCCAACCAGGGCCGCGTTGTCCAGTTCGGGGGCGAGCGGGACGGGCGCGAGCACGCCGGCCACACCGAACCACTGACCGCCCAGCCAGACCCGGGTGCCGGGCAGGTGGACCTGGAGTTCCCGCGCCGCTCGGGCGCCGAGGACGACAGCGGGGAGGATCGAGGTGGCGCGGTTGAACCAGCGCCCCTCGGCGACACCGCCGCCGACTGTGCCCAGCAGTCCCGGCTGGGCGGCCAACACCGCGATGGCGCCGGTGTCGCCCACGTCGATGTGGTCGTTGCGGTAGACCGAGGCGTTGATGCGCCCGGTCGCCGACACCGAATACACCGGGGCTATCCGGGCCGTCATCCGCACCGACTCGGCCGGCAGCTCGGCTCCTTCCCCCAGCACGGTCTGGCCGGGCACGACGGTGAGCAGGTTGGTGCCGAGCTGGTCCAGCCGACGGTCCAGATCAGCGCGGCTGGACGACGAGACGCCGAGGACCGCGACCAGCGCCGCGATCCCGAGCGAGATGCCCAGAGTCGCGAGCCCCACCCGCAGCGGGCGGGAACGCAGGCCGGCGGAACCGGCCCGGAGCGTGTCGGCCAGGCCGAGGCGGGTGGCAGCGGGCAGGGTGGCAGCCATCAGACCACCCGCCCGTCACGAAGGCGCACCTGGCGTGGCAGCCGGTCAGCGATCTCCCGGTCGTGGGTGATGACCACGACGGTGGTGCCGGCCGTGTGCAGTTCATACAGGATGTCCAGCACAGCGGCGCCTGAGCCGGTGTCCAGGTTGCCGGTCGGCTCGTCCGTCAGCAGCAGCGCGGGGGCACCGACCACGGCGCGGGCGATAGCGACCCGCTGCCGCTCGCCGCCGGAGAGCTCGTGCGGCCGGTGCCGGAGCCGGTGGCCGAGCCCGACGCGGTCCAGCGCCGTCTCGGCACGCCGACGACGCTCGCGGATCGGGACGCCGGCGTAGAGCAGCCCGTCCGCCACGTTGTCCAGGCACGGCACACCGTCGGCGAGGTGGAAGTTCTGGAAGACGAAGCCGATGCGGCGCGCCCGCAGCGCGGACAGCCGGCGGTCGGGCAGCGCCGCCACGTCGTGTCCGTCCAGGTACACGCTGCCGGTGGACGGCCGGTCGAGGGTACCCATGATGTGGAGCATCGTCGACTTCCCGGAACCGGACCGGCCGACGACAGCCACCATCTCCCCGCTGTGAATGGTCAGGTCGACGTTGCGGAGCGCGGCGACCCCGCCCGGGTACATCTTGGACACATCGCGCATCCGGACCACCGCGGCCGGGCTCACGCCGCTACCTTCACGGTCATACCGGCGTCGATGCCAGCGCCGCTGACCTCCACCTGGCCGTCCGCGAACAACCCGGTCCGCACCGGTAGCACCCGGCTGCGGTCACCGTCGACGATCTCCAGGGCGTACCCTCCCTCGATCGGCGCGAGCACCGCGATGACCGGTACCGTCAGCACGTTCTCCCGCCGCTCCAGCACATGCCGCACCTTCACCGGCGCCCGGTCCAGCCCGTTGAGCGCGTCCTGGTTCGCGATGGTGACAGTGACCGCCAGGGTGGCCTGCTGGGCACCGCCGCCGGCCGGGGCGTTCGCGTCGTCGCCGCCGGGCTGGGTGTTCACCTGGGTGCTGATGTCCGCCACCACGCCGGGTACGGCTGCCCCGGCCGGCGGCACGATGTCCACGGTGGCGCCCTTGACCGCCCATGCC
This sequence comes from Protofrankia sp. CiP3, assembly GCF_917627345.1. Taxonomy (NCBI): domain Bacteria; kingdom Bacillati; phylum Actinomycetota; class Actinomycetes; order Frankiales; family Frankiaceae; genus Protofrankia; species Protofrankia sp. CiP3. The sequence goes on from NZ_CAKJTM010000036.1 coordinate 12,484, forward strand.
GTGTTCTGCGCCGGGACCTGGGCGGTCACCACCTTGGTCGTGCCGGTGTAGGTGAGCAGCTGGCCGGTCGAGGCCGCGCCGAGCCGGGCCACCCGGCTGGCGATCCGGACCGGTCCGGGCAGGTAGATGACCGCGGCGACGTCCACTGTGCCGGTCTGCGGCCGGCCCAGGTCCCGCTGCCAGCGCTTGACCGCGGCCGCGGTCTCGGCGGTGTACCGCTGGTCGACGGTGAAGCCGGTGTACCCGAGTGCCTGCAGGTTGGTCTCGAACTGCCTGACATCGTTGCCGACCGTGTCGAGCGCGAGCGGGCGGTACATGGGCAGGTCGCCGATGAGCAGCACGACCGGCTGCTCATCGGCGCGCAGCAGGGCATGGCCCCGGTCCACCGTGTCACCGACATTGGGCAGCCAGGTGAGCGTGCCGGCCGCCTTGGACTCAATCGGCTGGGTCGGGCCGTAGCTGAGTGTCCCGTCCACGAAGGCGGTCCGCGCCAGCGTTGTCCGGGTAATCACGGCGGTGACCGCCGGTGGCGGTGAGCTGGCCGGGGATGCTGCCGAGGGACGCCGCGCGACGTGCACGGTCACCGCGCCGACGGTGAGGACGAGCGCGGCCACCACCGCGCCGGTACCGAGGCCGGTGCTTTTCTTCATCGGGCCGCACCGTCCCCGCGGGCGGCTGGCCCCACCTGCTGCTGGCAGGTCCGCAGGGCCGACGCCAGGCTCGGGTCGTCCTTGAGCCGGGCGGCCAGCTGATCACTGATGCGCAGGTCACCGGTCACCGGATCGGGGTCCGGATATTCCGGCACGCCGTGTCCGCGCAGACACTCCGCAAGCCTGCGCCGGGCCTCGACCATCGCCTGATCGGGCCTTGCCGCGTCGACGGCCGTCGGCAGGTACGGGCGGCACTTCTCCTGGCCGGTGGCGAGTACGTCGATGTTCGTACGTTCCTTGTCGATCTGCGGCATGCCCTCGACGTTCAGCTGGTCGAGCAGGGTGACACCGTTGCTCAGCAGGCAGTCGCGGTACCGCCTGAGCTGACTGCCGCGGTCGGCACTGGCCTGGGTGGCCGGAGGCGAACCGGTCGCGACGGACACCACGCGCGGTGTGCCACCCCCGTCAGCGCAGCCGGCCAGAAAGGCCACGGCCGCCAGTACGACCGCGGCCACCGGGACGATCAGCGGACTGCGACACCGGCCCCCGACCGGACTTTTCGTGTTCGTCATGGCAGGGATTGAACACGGACGGCTATAAAATTACCGTCAGCGATGATGCTTACCCAGTTCTTATACGGATTCGTTCACCATCTCCGCAGGGCCGCGGACCGGTCGAGAGGAGAGCTCTTATGCGGGTGCTGGTCGCCGAGGACGAGGAGCTGCTGGCCGGCGCCATCGCCGAGGGCCTCCGCCGGGAGGCGATCGCGGTCGACGTCGTCTACGACGGCGCCGAGGCCCTGGCCTGGCTGGGGATCAACGACTACGACGTCCTGGTGCTCGACCGGGACCTACCGATCGTGCACGGCGACGACGTGTGCCGCAGCCTCGTCGGGTCGGCCGCGGCCACCCGGGTGCTGATGCTCACCGCGTCCGGCGAGGTGAGTGACCGGGTCGCCGGCCTGTCCCTCGGCGCCGACGACTACCTGCCGAAACCGTTCGCCTTCCCGGAGTTCGTCGCCCGGGTGCGCGCCCTGGCGCGGCGGGCGCGGCCCGCCGCGCCCCCGGTGCTGCGCCGGGCAGGGGTCGAACTTGACCCGGCGCGCTGGCAGGTGACCCGGGACGGCCGCTTCGTCGCCCTGTCCCGCAAGGAGTTCGGGGTGCTCCAGGAACTTCTCCTCGCCGACGGGGCGGTGGTGAGCGTCGAGCGGCTCCTGGCGAAGGCCTGGGACGAGAACATCGATCCGCTGACCAACGTCGTCCGGGTGACGGTGATGACGCTACGGCGCAAGCTCGGCGAGCCGCCGCTGGTGGAGACCGTCGCCGGAGTGGGGTACCGGCTGCTATGACCAAACTGTCTGTCCGCACCCGGTTGGCCCTGCTCGTCGGCTGCCTGGGACTGGTCGTGGGCGGGGTGACGCTGCTCGTCGCCTACCTGGTGGTCGACCACGCCATCGCGCGGCAGTCGATCGATGTCCCCGCCGCGGTGGAGACGATGCCGAGCGCCGAGGAGGCCCCGCAGTTCAAGGCCCAGCTGCTGGCCACGGGGCAGGACATCCGGGAACGGCTGCGCGCGCAGACCCTGGGCCCGCTGGTGGATCACGGGCTGGTCCTGGCGGCCGGGCTGGCCGCAGCCAGCCTGGTCGCCGGCTGGTTCGTCGGGGGGGTGACGCTGCGTCCGTTACGTCAGATCACCGCCACCGCACGCCGGATCGCGGACCATAGCCTGCACGAACGGGTCGCGTTAACCGGTGCCCGGGACGAGTGGTGGGAGCTGGGTTCCGCGATCAACGCCATGCTGTCCCGGCTCGATGCGGCCTTCGCGGCGCAACGGCAGTTCGTCGGCAACGCCTCGCACGAGCTCAAGACGCCGTTGGCGATCAATCAGACCCTGCTCGAGGTGGCGATGGGCCGCTCCGACGCCCCGCCTGAGCTGATCCGTCTCGGCGAGATCATGCTGGAGGTGAACGCCCGGCACGAACGGCTGGTGGACGGGCTGCTGGCCCTGGCCCGGGCCGAGCACGGCATCACGGACCCGCGGCCGGTTGACCTCGCCGAGGTCGTCGGGGGCGTGCTCACCTTGCTGCGGCCGGATGCCGATCGGCTGCGGCTGCGGGTCACCGCCGAGGCCGACCCGGTCGTCGTCGACGGCGACCGCGTCCTGCTTGACCGGCTTGTGCAGAACCTGCTGCAGAACGCCATCCGGCACAACGTCGCCAGCGGCTGGTTACGGCTCGCCGCCGGCCCTGTCGACGGCGACGCCCGGCTCACCGTGGTCAACAGCGGCCCGGTCATCGCTCCGGCGAACGTACCCGAACTGTTCGAGCCCTTCCAGCGTGCGGCGAACCGCGTGCACTCGGCTCGGGGCACTGGCCTGGGACTGTCAATTGTGCGATCGGTCGCGCAGGCCCACGGCGGCACGGTGAACGCCGTCGCCCGCAACGAAGGCGGCCTGGAAGTAGTGGTGACGATCCCCCGCAGCCGGCAACAATCAGACAGCAATGATCAAACGGATTTGATAACAGATCAACTATAGCGAGTCAAGACACGAAACCTCGTGACTACTCCCGCTCTCTACCTTAATGAAGGATTAACCGTGTCAACCGGCCCCTTCGTAAGGGAGAGAGCAACGAACATGGCAACGAGCATCAAGCGAGGTCTCATCATCGCGCTGGCGGCGATCGCAGCCTGCCTCGGCGTCGGGCTGGGGGTGGCTAGCCCGGCCAGCGCGGCTGGCAAGAATGGGGCGCTGGAGGCGGGCGAACTCGGCCTCTACTATTACACGGGTCAGTCAGGGTACCTGTTTGACCTGTACCTGTCCGACCCGGACTTCAGCAACGACGTGTTCCCTGGAACCAGCATCAGCGCCAACAACAACACCGAGTCCTGGCGGAGCCTGGACACCTACTGGTGGCGTGTCTTCACCGGCGCGAACTACACCGGTTCGGGCGTTGACCTAGCCCCGTACTCCGCCTACAACTTCCCGACGACGTTCTTCAACACGATTTCGTCAGCGTACTACTACACACCCTGACGCACGCCTTCATCACCTGTTTCGGAGTGACCGCCGTTCCGCCCATTGATGCTGGGCGGAACGGCGGTCAGCTTAATGGTAGCGCCTCGACCGGCAACGCACACCCGCCCGATCCACGCTGTCGTTCTGGAGACGAATCATGGCCTTGAAGCGCCGGTGCACCGGAGTCGGTACCGCGCTTGTTGTGTTGTTGGCGTTGGCCGGATGCGCAGCCCCAGCAGCCAGCACCGAGCCAGCCGAGCCAACCATCGGGACAGTGCCGCAGTTACTGGAAAGCGTGGCGCTGCGGCTGCCGGTGGCAGACTACCTGCCCAGCCGGGAACAAAACGAGCGCCTCACCAGAGCCAATCTTGCGCTGATCCAGCGGTGTATGAACCGGTTCGGTATCACGTACGACGTCAAGCCGGTACCCAGGGGCGACTACGGCCCGATCAGCCTGACCGACCGGCGGTACGGCATCACGGACGCCTCACTGGCCCGGACCGCCGGGTACGGGTTCGGCCCGCGAGACCCCGCGCTGCAGCCGGCACCGGACAGGCCGAGCATCGGGGCCGACGGCCAGACCGTGTTGTCCGGTCAAGGACGCTCGATAGTCAACGGGCTGGCCGTACCGGCGGGTGGGTGCGTCGGCGAGGCTGACCGGGCCCTCAACGCGTCCGTGCCGGCAGCCACCGACCTGCGCGAGGGCCAGACGATGCAGCTTCGGTCCTTCGAGGAGTCCAAGACGGACAGCCGGGTCAGAAAAGTTTTCACCGCCTGGTCAGCCTGCATGAGCGAGTCGGGGTACCACTACGCCGATCCGCTCGCCGCCGCCGGGGATCCTGCCTTCAAGGGGCCACCGAGCCCCACCCAGATTTCTGTCGCGCTCGCGGACATCGCCTGTAAGGCCCGGACGAATGTGATCGGCGTGTGGTTCACCGTAGAATCGGCGTATCAACGGCGTGCTATCGCCGCGGATTCCCGCGGTTTCGCCAATATTCGTGCCGCAGTCGCCGCCCGTGACAGCGCGGCCGCGAAGGTAATCAGCCCGTAGGAAGCTGTCGGCGGCCCTGTCCGCCGTCGGACGCGGCGGCGGGGATTTCCCGTGTCACACAACCATCGGCATCCCCAGTGCCGCCGCTGTCGACAGCCGCGGCATCATCCGGCCAATTCGGCTGACCGGCAGCGCTGGCACCCTCCTGCGTCAGGCCCGCGAACGCCTGCCGCATTTCCCACCATGGTGCGCCTGACCAACCACCGCGAGAGCGCCCGCAGGCCGTGGCCCATCGCCGCGGACAGCACCCGTATCCCACTCATGCTGGCGGATTTCCCGCCGCCTGTCCCGCCGCGACCTATCGACTGACCTATCGACGGCGGAATCGAACTGGTGCCTGGTACCCGATCTCACCGTCAACCAACTGCTGGCCGGTCCCTGGGCCAGTCGATCTGCAGGCCCAGCCGAACCAGTTCCGCGGTGTTGACAGCACCGGTCTTCGCCCGCACCCGTCGCATGTATGTATCCACCGTCGAAACAGCGATGCCAAGTTTTCTACCGATTTGCGAGTAGGTGAGTCCGCGGGCGAAGTGCGCGAGCACATCCTTTTCCCGAGAGGACAGTTGCGCGAGCTCTGTCAAGTTCCGCCCCTTACGGCGCTTTTCGGAAGTCGTCGTTCGATACGGTTATCTCGTTTATACCGCTTCATGCGTAACCCTTTCGGCTGGCCGATCCGGACCGGCGGAAAATCGATCATCGACCTCAACTCGCTGGCGTCGCTGTTGCTACCGGGTGAAATCGCTGAAAAGCGGATTCATCGGTGCTTGCTTCGCGAGCGGCCGGCTTGGTCCGGAAGGGCCGTGCGACAGTTCATGGCCGGCCGATAATCCTGGCTCCGCAGGCCCCCAGCCGCCCGGCCAGCTCCATCCACCGGCGGCTGTTTCTCGCATCATAACTGTACTTATACATGTTCATCATAGCTCGTGTTTGAGAAGCGGATGCCGGCGCCCCTTGGCCTGGAGCGATGTTCCGAATCGTCTTCTCCTACCCGGTAAATCCCCAGCCGCCGCCGGGCGCGCCGCTTCCACGGGACTTCGGGCCTGGCCCGGAAACCGGTGGATAGCAGCCGTGGATCTAGGCCTGTGAGCTGGCGCGATGCTATGCGCAACTGTTGACATGATTGCCGTCCAGGCCGGTGCGCCAATACCGTCAACATAGCTTGACAAGCTATAATGATCTTTTTGCTGTTCGCTCAGTGGACCCGCCACCCACTATTCGACCGGAGTGGCAGCCAGCGGGGTGACCACCCGAAAGGGCGCGCATGGCTATGCGGACGAGGCGGTACGGTTGACGCTCGCAAACAACACAATGCCTTGGCCTCGACGCATTGATTCACTTTTGATTAAGATCAAAAGTGAATCAGGCAGCCGGAAACGAAATCGACATACCTGGCCCATACAGCTGAGCACACGGTGACAGCATCGCGCCCGGACCGCTACCGGCTCGAATAGGCCGGCAGCGGCCATAATCGTTGGCAAAAGGGGACGAAGCCCCGAAACGTCCGCGCAGGTCGCGCTCGGCGCCCGTCAGAGCTGCCGTTTGCGGGCATGGGTGAGCACGACGCTGCCGACACCGTCCGGGCTGCGCCGGTCGGACATCGCGATGAGAGGCGCGAGCGGCACGGCCGCGTTCCAGCCGGCCCGGCCGCCCCTGGCCGACAGCGTGAGGTACAGCCGTTCGGCCCACGGTGACCGGAACATGTAGGTCTGGCGGACCACAGCCATGCCACAACCACTCAGCAGCTCCGCCAGCCGATCACCCGAGTAGGTGCGTTTCACCTGATATTTCTCCCGATGCCGGGCCGCCAGCCGCGGCCACCGGTGCGCCCGGGTGAGCGCGTCGGCGGACATGACAAGATCCCCGCCCACCGTGAGCACCCGGGCCATCTCGGTGAGCGCGGCCGGGCCGTCGTCGAAATGCTCGATCGCGCAGACCGACATCACCACATCGAAGGAGGCGTCCGCGAACGGCAGGTGAAGGGCGTTCCCCTCGACAAGGGCAGGATGCCGACGCAGTCCGCGACCGAAGTCCAGCTTCCCCCGGTCAAGATCAATACAGACGGCCCAGCCCCCACGACGGACAGCTTGACCGGCCCAGTACCCGTCACCGCCAGCGACGTCCAGAACGGTTCGCCCGGTCAGATCGCCCACCCACGCCAACAACGTACTCACCTCACGGCGACGAATGACGTGCATCTGATGGCCGGCGTAGGCCAGGACATGACTACGCAGTACGCTCACCGGCCACCTCGACGAAAGCCGCCTTGACGAAGGCATCACTGGCGCGGGCTCCGCCGGAGTGAGGCGCGGCCCGCCCCGCGCGGGCGGGCGGACGGGTTCCGCATCCCAGGCCAACCTCCCTGTTCTCGGCACCAACCGCACTACCAGAGCAGCATGATATGCAAACGGAAAGTGTCTTAACAAGACCCAACCGCACCCATGACAACCTCTAAGTAACGAATCCACTCCGCATTCACATCCGGGGGGATGATTCCGGCTCGCAGGGCCTCCAGCACGCCCGGCTCGTAGAGGCGACGCAGCGCACCCGCCAGCGACACCGGGTCGCCAGGCGCCGCGAGCAGTCCGTCCACACCGTCGCGCACGGCCCCGGCCAGCCCACCGACCCTGGTCGCCACCACCGGCAGACCGTACAGATGGGCGAGGCCGACGTTCTGAGTCGCCGTCCCCGAGCGGTACGGCAGCACGAGCGCGTCGGCTGCGGCGAACAGCGCGGGCACCTCGGCCGCGGGCACATACCCGGGACGCAGCTCCACCCGCGCCCGTAGACCACGATCGACGACGATCGCGCGGAGGCGGTCGAGCCCCTCCCAGAACTCCCCGGCGACGGTCAGGCGCACCTGCGGCGGCCCCATCGCCAGTGCCCGCAGCAGAACATCCAGGCCCTTGTATGGCCGGACCAAGCCGAAGAACAGCAGCCGATGATGCCGGTGCCCCCCATCGTCCGCCCCGGCGGAGGACACCCCGGCGGCACCGCCGGCAGCGGCGTCGGCATCTGTGGCCTGTCGCCCCGGCCACAGATGTGGAGCCAGCATGGCGACCGAGACCGGCCGATCCGTCAGCGCGCGGGCCTGTTCCGCCTCGGTCGGCGTATGCACCACGACCCCCGACACCCGCCGTAACAGGGCACGGGCCAGCGGCTCGTCCCCAGTACGCCGCTCATGCGGCAGCACGTTGTGACACAGCGCGAGAACGACCGGCCCGCTCCCCGGCCGGAGAGCGGCAAGGATGCCCAGGTAGGCCGGTACCTGTATCGGGGTGACCAGCACAAAGATCACAACATCGACGTCACGGCGCAGCCGCCGCCCCAGCCGTACCCACGAGTCCGGGCGTCGCCACGACAGCGGATAGCTCGTGGCCGCGAAAGGCTCTGTCTCAGGGTGGCTCACACGCTGCTGGCCTGGGTAGAGCCGGGCCGGGTACTGCCGCGACCATGACTCGATCCGCACCCGGTGGCCGCGCATGGCAAGCCGGCGTGCCAGCTCCGTCGTGTGTTGGGCCACACCTCCCTTGTAAGGGTGGGCCGGACCGACGATCACGATCCGCACTGGCGCGCTCCCGGGCACCGCCGGCCCGGTCAGCGGCACCGCCAATAGCTCAGCCGGCTCAGGTGGCGGAATGGTGATCGGCATCCTGGCGGGGGCGTCCTCAGTTTTCACTGCGCGAACGGACTATCAGATCGCCGATCAACGCCAGGACGACGATCTGGAAACCGACCAGGATCGCCAGCAGTGTGGATGTGGTGACCCGCAGGTTGTAGCGAACGAGGTCAACGACGAGCTTCACGAAACCCAGCCCCATGATCCATAAAGCGATCGGCATCAGCACCCTGATCGGATCGAAGTACATGACCATCCGCAGCACCTGCAGGATGTACCGGCGCGCGTCCCGGAACGGGTGGAACTTGCTCGTGCCCGACCGCTTCGCGTAACCGATCGGTATGTAGTCGACGGGGTGCTGATTCGCCAGGAAAGCCATCGTGATCGTCGTGACGCAGGAGAATCCGGGCGGCAGCAGTCGCAGGTACGGAAGGGACACATCCCGCCGGAACGCCCGCAGACCCGAGTTCAGATCGGGAATCTTCATTCCGGTCAGACGCTGCGCGAGCATCCGGATGAACCACTTGGCCGGCACCCGTGCCCATTTGTGCGTCCCCTGCTCGGTGGTGCGCGCGCCCACGACCTGGTCGACCTCGGGGTTGGCGACAAGGTGGTGGACGAACTCCGGAATCCGCTCGTTCGGATAGGTCATGTCCGCATCGGTCCAGACCACGATCGTCCCCCGGGCATCCTGTGTGCCGATGCGGCGCGCGGTACCCGATCCACCGTTGCGGCGGAACGAAATCAGCCGCATCCGCGGGAAGCGGCACATCACACTACGTAATAGGACGACGGAGTCATCGGTCGACTTGTCGTCGATGACCAGCACTTCATAGCTGTAGTCGCTCGCATCCATGGCGGCGGTGATCCGCTCCAGCTCATGGACAATATGATCTTGTTCGTTGTAACAGGGAAGAACGATGGTCACGTATGGCGCGGCGGCCGCCTCCGCCACCGGTCCGCCGCTGGATCGCTGCCGGTTCACGGTGTGCGTATCCGCGGCCACGGTGCTCCGCTCCGGAGTGCTCGCGGCCGCGGCACCCGTAATCGGGACACCCGTAGCCGGGACACCCTGCGTTGACACGTGCGGACCGACAGCCGCGCAAACAACGACAGGTGCACGGAGAACACTGACACTCACGTCGACGCCGCTCCTGAAATTCAGCCGGAAACCATGCGTTCACCGGTATCACCGGTATCACCGGACCGCTCACGGATCGTCGGGCTGAATACCCCTCGCCTCCCTTGTATGCGCTTGGCGCCCAGGGTTGCACGGCCTGCCTGAACACCGGCGAAGGAGGCCTCTTCGGTGTCGCCGCGGCACCCTGAGCACACCGTCGTCAGCCGGCCGGCACCCCCTTGAGGCCACCGGGCGCACGAAAGACGCCACGGTCGCGCCTCCTTCGTCCTACTAGCGTCCTACTAGGCTTACCGACCATGAGTGGGCTCAGTGATCGTCTCGGCAGTCGTCTCAGGGCGCTTGACCGGCAGTTCGTCAACGACTTTCGCGAATACGCCCGAAACGTCAGGGCGCTGCGCGCCGGGCGGGAGACGTCCGCGCGCTCCTTCACGGCGGGGCTGCGCTACCCAATCGCGCATGGGCAGCCGATCTGGACCGGGTCGCCGACCGTCATCGAGGGGCACGAACGCATCGAGTTCACCGAGGGGGCGGCCCTTCGGATCGGCCTCGGGCCGTTCGGGATCTCGACCCGGCGGGACACGTCCGTGCTGCGGATCCATCCCGAGGGACGGCTGCGCTGCGAGGGTGTCGTGTCGGTGCAGCGCGGGGCGCGCATCGTGGTGGATTCCGGCCTGTTGCAGCTCGGCCACAACACCAATATCAACGGCTTCGCGAAGATCCTGGTTCGGGAACGGGTGAGTATCGGCGCCGGCTGCAACATCTCCTGGAACACCCAGATCCTCGACAACGATTTCCACCCCATGACCGTGGACGGGGTGGAGCAGCCAATGAGCGCTCCGGTGATCCTGGAGGACCGCGCCTGGATAGGCACCGGGGCGATCATCCTGAAGGGCGTGACGATCGGCGAGGGCGCGGTCGTCGCCGCGGGCGCCGTGGTGGCCCGCGACGTCCCACCAAAGACGATCGTCGCGGGCTCGCCAGCCAAGGCCATCGGCCCGGTCGATTCCTGGCGGTAGTCCGCCGCGGGCCGCCAGCCGAATCATGAGAGAGAACGACACATCCCCAGGCTATCACCGAAAGTATCTTTTCCAATACTTAGAGTTGCTACACTGTCTGGCGTCGATCAGATGAGAACGAATCGGGGCCGGTATGAGCGTCATGGGTGTGCGGGAGGCCGCGAACAGCCGGAAGGCCCCAGCCTCGTGTCCGCTCTGATCCAGGCCCCGCCCGGGGCCTCGGCAACCACCACAACAGATGAATCAGCCGGTGGTGACGCTGGTATCGAACGTTTCGGACCGCTGACGGCACTGCGCCGGACCCCAGGCCACATCTGGCTGGTCACCGGCCTTTTCGGCCTGCTGCTCGCATCCTGGTCCGTGCTGGTGCCGCAATACCACGCACCGGACGAACCGAACCAGGTCGACGCGGTCATGCGACTCGTCCAGGGCGATGGCTGGCCGCGGCCGGGCAACGCCTTCGTGGCGGCCGACGGAGTCGGCGCCATAGCGGTGTCACCATTCGGTAGCCGCGCATACCATTACCAGCTGACAGTCGATCCGATCCCCGCGCGGGACGCGGTACCGCGTCACCTGCGGCCCGCCTGGGACAGGCTTGCCACCGCCGGGCAGCCGCCAGGTTCCATCCAGCAGATCGTCCAGCATCCGCCCCTGTACTACTGGGTGAACGCGGCGATCCTCGCCACGCTCCCCGGCGGCGGGGACACCCTGCGCTGGGATGTGACGATCGGCCTGCTACGAATGATCAGCGTGTTGATGCTGACGCCACTCCCACTGATCATCCACGTGGCCGCCCGCAGCCTGCGCCTGCCCCCGGCCGCCGCGACGGTCGCGGCGCTGACGCCCTTCGCCGTGCCGCAGCTGCTCCACATCGGTTCCAGCGTCAACAACGACAATCTGCTGATCCTGTTGGGCGCGCTGGTCACGGCGGCTGTCGCCCACATACTGGGCGGAGACGCCTCGGCACGGACCGCGATGTGGACCGGGCTCCTCACCGGCCTGGCGCTGCTCACGAAATCCTTCGCGGTGGTGCTGGTTGTCATGGTCGGCGCCGCGTACGTGGCTGTCCGGCTACGTGGCACCCGCCTGCCCTGGCGGTCCATCGCACTCTGCGGCATAATGATCATTACTGCCGGTGGCTGGTGGTGGCTGGTCAATATGATCAGATGGGGTACGTTCCAGCCGAGCGTGCCGGGCTTCCCAGCTGGGCAGTACGTCGGATCGGACTGGACCGTCTACTGGAGCTGGATGTCAACGGGCCTGCTGGGCCGCTGGTGGGGCTCGATCGGATGGTACGAGGTCGAGCTGCCGTTGCCGCTGGTACTCGCCGCCTCGGGTGTCGTGATCGGGCTCGCCGCCTGCGCCGTGATCCGCGCTTCCGGCTGGACGAACCGGAGCAACCTGCTGTTCATGCTGTGGCCGACCTTCGCCCTGCTGGTCATCGTCGGAGCCGGGGCCGCCGTTCACGTGGCGCGCACCGGACACATCACGGGGATCTCCGGCCGGTACCTGTTCATGGGTATCAGCGGGGTAGCCGTGCTGGTCGGCGCCGGAAGCGCCGCTTTCGGGCCCCGCCCTGCCCGCTGGATGCCGCTCGCGCTCCTGACCGCCGCCGCCGGCATGCAGGCAGAGTCGATCAAAGCGGTCGTCGACTACTTCTGGCGGCCTCGCGCGGGCGTTGCCATTGACGCCTGGCACGCGATGGCCGCCTGGTCGCCGTGGCCGGCGGTAGTCGTGGAGGTCTGCTTCGCGATGACCGCCGTCCTGACGGTCGTGACCGCGGCGACGCTGGCACGCGCCTGCTGTGAACGGACGGGCAGCGTCGCCCCCGTGGCAGTACCGGCCGGGCCGGGACTGCCACCGGCCGGACCGGGCACGCTCTCCGCCGCCGGGATCGAGCTGATCGATACCCGCCGGCTCAACGCGTCCGTTCGGCAGTGCCAGGGCCCTGAGCTGCCACCGGTCGTGTCGTTGTCAGGAAATGTCACGATGCTCGGGCGGTCGGGTAGCCGGTGGCCCCTGCCAGCGCGCGGTGCCCGCTCCGCCAACGGCCGCCCCGCCAGCCCGGAGGCGGCAAGCCAGAATGATGATCTGAAACAGGCCGAAGGTGGTGCGGGCCCACCCAAAAGGTGAACGCGTGCGCGTACGCTGCGGAGAGAGGCAGTGTCCGAGGCCAGGGCATAGCAAGATCATTACCAGGAGGGCACGGGTGTCCCTGTCATCCTCGCCACCCCGCGGGTCCGCGAACCTGTCCGCGCCGCTTACTCCCGCCGACCCGCCCAGCCTTGGTCGCTACGTGTTGCTGGGCCGCCTCGGCGAAGGTGGTATGGGCACGGTCTACCTGGGGCGCGGACCGGATGACCGGCTGGTCGCGGTCAAGGTGATCCGAGCGGAATTCGCCCGTATCCCCGAGTTCCGGGCGCGGTTCCGCCGGGAGGCCGCCCTCGCTCAATGGGTCGCCCGGTTCTGCACCGCCGAGGTTCTCGACATGGTGGACCCCACCGACGCCGCGCCCTACCTGGTCACCGAGTACATCGACGGTCCCACCCTGACGCAGGCCGTGGCCGCTGGCGGTCCGTTACAGTCGGCCGATCTCGAACGGGTCGCGGTCAGTGTCGCCGCCGCCCTCACCGCCATCCACGCGGCCGGCCTGATCCACCGGGATCTGAAACCGTCCAACGTCCTGCTCTCACCGCTGGGGCCACGGGTCATCGACTTCGGGATCGCCCGCGCCGTGGAGGCGGAAACAGTCATCAGCAAGGAACTGCACGTCGTCGGCACGCCGGCCTTCATGGCCCCGGAACAGGCCAGCGGGGGGCCGGTCACCGCGGCCGCCGATATCTTCTCCTGGGGCGGGCTCGTCGCCTTCGCGGGAACCGGGTCGTACCCCTTCGGAGCAGGCTCGACGGACGCCCAGCTCTATCGGGTCGTCCACCATGAGCCGAACCTGGACGGCCTGCCCGACATGCTGCGCGACGTTGTCGAAGCGGCGATGCACAAGGCTCCCGACGCGCGACCGAACGCCCAGGAGCTGCTGATTCGCCTGGTCAACCTGGGTACGGTCACCAAGTCCGACCCCCAGATCACCCAGTTCGTACGGAACGCGCCAGCATCCCCAGCACCGCTTCAGACAACGCTGCCGGACAACAGCGCGGCCAGGGAACTACCGGCACCAGCACCGGCCAAAGCACCCGAACCGGCCAACCCACCGGTACCGGCCAAACCAGCGGCGACGGTCAAGGCAACCGTGCCGGCACCAGCCGAACCAGCGGCACCAGCACTCGCACCAGCCAAACCACCGGCGACAGCCGAAACACCGGCGACGGTCAAGGCAACCGTGCCAGCACCAGCCGAACCAGCGGCACCAGCACTCGCACCAGCCGAACCAGCGGCGACAGCCGAAACACCGGCGACGGTCAAGGCAACCGTGCCGGCACCAGCCGAACCAGCGGCACCAGCACTCGCACCAGCCAAACCACCCGCACCAGCGGCGACCAGAACCGCCGGTGGCCGGCTCACGATGCGCCGGCCGCCTGGCCCGGATGACGATCAGCGCCGGCTCCAGCTCCGCTGGCACGCTCCGCACGGCAGGGTGGTGGCGCTGGTCGCCAGCGCCACCACCCTGGTGGTCGCCGCCGTCATCACGATCACGGCGGTGATGTCCTCCGGCGGAGCCAGGACCGATGTCCGGGGGTGGGCCGATGTCGCACGCACAGTCGCGGCGAACGCCGACGCGACCCGCGCTGTCGACCCCGCGCTGGCCGCCCGGCTCAGTCTTGCGGCATATCGCATCTCGCCAGTTCCCGCGGCGCGGGCCAGCCTGATCACATCGTTCGCGGGACGGTATGCCACGCCGCTGACCGGTCACACCGGATCCGTCCTCGGCGGAGCGCTCAGCCCCGACGGCAACATCTTCGCGACCGCGAGCGCGGACCGGACCGTCCGGCTCTGGGACATCACCAGGCCGACCCGACCAGCCCTGCTCACGGTCATAACCGGCCACACGGACTGGGTCCTGGCGGTCGCGTTCAGCCCGGACGGCCGCACCCTGGCCACCGGCAGTTTCGACGGCACCGCCAGGCTGTGGGACGTCACCGATCCAGGCCATCCAGCGGCCCAGGCGACCTTGACCGGGCACAACGCGCATGTCCGGGATGTCACGTTCAGCCCGGACGGGCGGCTGCTCGCGACCGCCGGGGACGACAACACCGCCCGCCTGTGGGACGTGACCAACCGGGCCAGGCCACGGCAGCTCCAGGTGCTCGCCCGCCATCAGAGCTGGGTACAGGACGTCACGTTCAGCCCCGACGGGCGGCTGCTGGCGACCGCGAGCGCCGACAACACCGCCCGCCTGTGGGACGTCAGCAACCCCGCCCAGGCGGTCCCGCTGGCCTCTCTCAACGGCCACACCAACTTCGTGTGGTCGGTCGCCTTCAGCCCGGACGGGAACACCCTGGCGACCGGGAGCTACGACGGCACGGCACGGCTGTGGGACGTGCGTAATCCGCGGGCCCCGACGAACCGAACAACGATCAAGGCGGATCCCACCTGGGTCTACGACGCCGCGTTCAGCCGCGACGGCCACACGCTGGTCACCTCCGGCTGGGACACCACCGCGCGCCTGTGGGACGTCTCCGATCTTGATCATCCGCTGCCGCTAGGGACGATCAGCGGTCAGACCGACTGGGTCCAGGGAGTCGTCCTCAGTCCCGACGGCCACATGTTGATCACATTCAGCGACGACCGGACCGCGCGCATCGCGAACATCGACCCGGCCGCACTCGTCGCGCAGGCCTGCGCCGACAGCGGCAACCGCCTGAGCGCCGCCGAGTGGCGTGACCACATCCCTGACCTGCCCTACTCCGGAATGTGTTAGGGAACTACCCCTGGTAACCGGTTTCCCGATATCGATCACCAATGGTTAATCGGCGACCGGTACCGGTTACCGATAACCACGCAGCAGCAACCTGGCAGCCCGCAGTCGCGGATCAGCGGCCCTGGTCCTGAGCGCGGCGCCCGCCGTACGGGCCGCGTGTATCAGCGCCGGCTCGTCAACAGGCGACCTGTGGGGCCTTGAGACGCGCGCGAGCGGCCACGACCGCGAGCTCCTGGCGCCCAGCGCCGCCCGCAGCTGTTGTGACGCGCCGCGCTCGGCTTCCAGCGCGCGTTCGGCCTGAGCCACCGCATCGAGCAGGCTGAGCTCGCGCGCCGCGTGCTCAGCCAGGGTCGCGTCGAAACGCGCCCACTCCCGCTGCCGGCGCCGGGCCGCCTCGGTCATCTCGTCCTGCAGGCGAATCACGTAAAGATAAAGATCCAGACGGTTACGTTCCATCCGGGTCAACAGGCTGTTACGGACCCAGGGAATCAGCAGCTCCTCCACCCGGGCTGCCCAGGACGCCCGCCGGTCCACCACGACGCCCAGGCCGAAGATCGGTGAAACCAGGTGAAAACGCAGTTCAGGCCGATCCGCGATGAAATCCTCCACCGCGGTGCGGACGCCGTTGCGGGGGCCGCCTTCGGTCAACGCCCAGGCGAACGCGCCTTCGCCGCGGAAACCGCCATGTACGGCCTCCGCGCTGTCCAGCCGTACGCCGTGATCCCACGAGTAGGGCTGCCGGTCACGCCGCGGGATCCGGCTGGGCACGTAGTACTGGTCACGACGGCCCGCGGGCCAGCCCACATCATGCAGGATGACCAGCGGAAAATGGGTGCCGCCGTGGGCGCGGACCGCCTCGTCGACAGTGCGCAGCTCGGCGGACACCGTGGGGAAGTTATGGTCACCGTCGATCAGATAGGCATCGGCCAGCGGAAGTCCGTCAAGGGCCTGCGGGCTGTAGCCGCGTACCGTCACGACCTCGACGGCCTCACCCGAGTCGGGGAGGCCACGAGGATCGGGATCGACGATCAGGAGCCGGCCACCACCGTGGCGTCGCAGCATGTCCACGAGCAGGGAGCTGGTGACGCCGCTTTCCGAACCGATCTCAACGACGCTGCGTGCCCGCACAGCCTCCACCAGCGGCAGCCACACCTCACGGAGCTCGGCGAGGGAATGCAGCAGCAACGGTTGGAGCGTCCGCTCGGTGACAGCTTCAACGGTGCCGTCCGAGGCATCGGCGGCACCGGGTTCGCCAGCGCGGGGAACGGGCTGATCCCCGCGCGGCCCACCGAACCACGGCGACGCGTCGGTGACCGGGCCAGCACCCGATCCGGCCACGCCCGCGGTGTCTTCGCCCACGCTGCCTTCGTCAGCAATGCCTGCACCCGCGCCGCCGTCGCCCGCGGTGCCTTCGTCAGCGCCTTTGTCCACAGTGACCTCGTCCACAATGACCTCGCCCACTCGCCCACTCGTCCGCTTGTCCGCTCGTCCACGGCGACCGGTCTTACCCCACATCAGTATCTTCAGCCTGATTCGGCGTCTCCGGCCCATGGGCCCGGCCGCCACTCGGAGAGCACACGTATCCGCTGGCGACCACGCCCCAGCGGAACCGGTCAGAAACGGCCGTCGAGTTCACGCAGCAGCCGGCGCGCGGCCCGGCGCGGCAACGGCGCCGCCTCGGCCGAACGGGGGGCGAGCGTCAACGGGCCGGAACTGATCGCCAGCCAGCCGAAGGCCATCTCGACATCGATGGCGTATGTTGCCGCGAGATGCGCCTGTGACACCGGATCGATGACGTAGATGAGCTGCGGGTCGTCGCTGTTGACCTCGATCAGGTTCGGCTGCAGTACCCGCGCCCCCACCAGATGCAGCCGCTCTTCCCCGACCACTGAGGTCATCGTCACCAGGTAGGGCTCGGCCAGGTTGTTGAGGTGGAAGGACAGCCGCAGCCAGTCCAGCCGCATCAGACCACGCCGGCCAGCCGGGTCGATGCGCACCCGGCGGACACCGATCCCGTCGACCCGCAGGCGCACCCACGACAGCCCGTCCCGAGCGGACCGGGTGACCGCGGACTCCTTCGGGCCGTTGACGAAGTCGCCGCCAGTGTCGACATAGACCTCGACGGGTCCCGCGGCAGCCTCCGGGGAGACCTCCGCCGCGTCGATCCCGGCGTTCGCCGCCAGCCCACTGACAACGGCAAGGGGCCGGTTCGCCACGGCCGCGACCCCGGCCGGCCAGTAGAGCTCCTGCATCGGGATCTTTTCAAGATCAACAGCTGTGAGATACGGCATCCGGCGCAGCAGGTCAGCGGGCAACAGCCCCTCGGACGCATCCGAACCGAAATTGTCATCGTGCGCCCAGACGCCGAACGCGAGCGCCTCCTGGGAGGTGGGCCGGGTCACGAACCGCGCGAGCGTGCGCAGCGCCGCCGACCGTGCCCCGTCCTGGAGAAGGGACGGCATCAGCGTCTCCGATCGACGATAGCGCAACCACTCCCGCTGGTAGGCGAGTACCCCGTCCTGGACGGCAACCCGCTGCGCGACCTGCGTGCGGGTGGTGTGGTCGGGGCCGAGCAGCGGGTTGTTGTCCTCGTCGAAACCGATCAATGATCCGGTATCGGGCATGCAGAGCTGCTCGAGCACCTCAGGACTGCGCATCACCTGGCTGAACAGGGCGTCGGGTTCGCCGCCGGAGGCGACATAGCCCTCCAGGCGCAGCCCGGCAAGACGGTGCGCCTGCGAGCCGGAACTCGTCGCCAGGTAGAGGCCCACAACCTCCACCTCGCGGCCGCAGGCATGCAGCAGTCGTTGCAGCAGCGCCTGGATGGTGCCGCCCCAGCCGAGATCGACGACGACGACCGTGCCCGCCGTGCCGAGATGGGAGTCCAGGTAGCGCAGGAAACGCTCCCGCAGCCGGCTGGCGGTGAGGACGATCTCGCCACGCACCCGCTCGTCACCGCACAGGACCTCCAGCGTTTCGGAGAGCAGACCCGGGACGTCAAGGCGCCGGCTGGCCAGCGCGGACAGTCCCGCCACTTCGTCCAGGCCCACGCCGAGCTGGCGCAGCAGCTGGCCGACGCTCGGCGGGTGCCGGCGCGCCAGGAACCCCCGCAGCTCCTCGGGGGTGCCCTCGTGGACGTTGGCCAGCGCGCACACGTGGCGCGAGGCCCACAGCGTGGACGCCTCGATGCCGACGTCACCGGTCGGCTCTTCGAGCACCCGGGCGAGAAACGCCCCTTCGCGCATCAGGCAGTGGACGCGGTCGACCCCGTACTCCCGTGCCCGCTGGGCGGCCCACTCACCGAAACCGGTGAACACCGGGCCGAAGACGGTCGCGCCGGTCTCCCAGTGCCGGCGCAGGCCCGGGGGGACCGCCGCGGCGTCGGCACGGTGCAGCGTGCGGGCACGAAGCGCGGTCATACCGTAGTCGCCGGCCACCGGGTCGATCGCGGTGTCGGAGGTTGGTCCGCCGCGCAGCCCTTCCAGGGTGAGCGTCGTCTCCAGCTCGCCCGAGTACTTGGGGTAGTGCACCGCGATGATGCCGTGCTCCCGCGCACCCTCGACGTCCGCCACCGGGTTGTCACCGAGGTGGATGACTCGGGAGGGTGCCACGCCCGCGGCGGCCAGCACATGGGTGAACAAGCCGTCGCTCTTGCCCACACCAGCGTCGCTGGAGGTGAGGATCCGGGTGAATCTGATCCCGGCGAGTTCTGGCCGGCGGAGCAGCCGGCGGAGCTGCTCCGGGGAGAAATAGGTGTCAGAGACCAGGTACACGGGCCGGCCGAGCTTGGTGATGGTGAGCTCGGCGAGCTCGGCGACGGCGAGGTCGGCCCGGCAGACGTCACGCTCGAGGTCGACCTCCATAGTGATCATTTCGTCAACGCCGCCGCTGCCGGGGATGGCGGGCATGAGCACCGACCAGATTTCGTCAAGACGTGCCTCCAGCGTGCCCCGCGCCGCCCGCGCGTGTTGGCGGGCACGGGTCTCCGCGTGCACCCGGAGCTGGGCGAACTGTCCCGCGCTCACGGCCGGCGGCAGCAGGCCGGCCGTGACAAGACGGCGCCCGAGCAGCAGGAAGGCATGGGTGGGCTCGGGAACCAGCCGGAACAGCAACGTGTCGAACACGTCCAGGGTGAGGACCTCGGCCCCACCGGACTCCAGCTGGGACCAGACCTCACGAATCCGGACGTCGGTGAACACGGGCGTCCTCCACCGGCGGCCACCACGGCCGCCTCCGACGGGCCGGCTGGTGCCCGGGTGCTTCTCGGGCGGCGGCCGGCCAGAGCTGAATGAACGGGCCGATACTATGGATCGGCTCTGGAGCTGTGGTCACCGGAGTGCCCTACCCGCGGGTACCTCGCTTCGAGATATCTTGCGTATGCCCTGCCGGGTTATACCCCGCGCGGCCGGTACGGCAGGTCGTTTTCGGCGTATCAGTACCGATTTTGCCACCTCTTGGCGCGGCTCACGGAAGGCTGTCGGTGTCGAACCTGGTTGACGAGTGGTCCGCACCCGCGACCGAGCGGGACGGCCAGCGCCCCGGCACCCGGGGGCGCGACGGGCAGGAGTCCCGGATGCTCGCGCGCCGCAGCCGCGCCCAGACCCGGGTCCGCTGGGAACTGCTGCGCAACCTGATCCGCAAGGACCTCAAGGTCAAATACAAGGGGTCGACACTCGGTTTTGCCTGGTCACTGGCGAACCCGCTGCTGCTGCTGGCCGTCTACACCCTTGTCTTCCAGGTCATCATGAGCGCCG
The DNA here is from genome assembly GCF_917627345.1 of Protofrankia sp. CiP3. Taxonomy (NCBI): domain Bacteria; kingdom Bacillati; phylum Actinomycetota; class Actinomycetes; order Frankiales; family Frankiaceae; genus Protofrankia; species Protofrankia sp. CiP3. The sequence continues at coordinate 32,603 of NZ_CAKJTM010000036.1, forward strand.
GAGTACCCCGGTTCGGGGTGTACCTGATGTCCGGCCTGCTGATCTGGAACGCCTTCTCGGCGAGCGTGTCATCGGCATCCGGCAGCGTGGTCTTCAACGCGAACCTCGTGAAGAAGGTCCGGTTTCCGCTGCCGGTGCTGCCGCTTTCCGCCGTCGGGTTCGCCCTCGTCCACTTCGTTCTCCAGCTGATCGTGCTTTTCGTGGTGGTCGCGGCGCTGGGCTACAGCTTTCTCGGCCTCCAGCTGTTCCTGCTCCTGCCCGCGTTCGCCATAGCAATGATCTTCACTGTCGGCCTGTCCATGCTCGTGTCGGGCCTGAACGTCCGCTACCGCGATACCGAGCATCTCCTGGAGGTGGCGCTGCTCGCGTGGTTCTGGCTCAACCCGATCGTGTATCCGGTCGGGCTGATCCACAAGCTGCTGCACGAGTGGACGTGGATCTACTTCCTCAATCCGATGGCGACGGTGGTCGCGACCTTCCAGCGGGCGATCTACAAAGGGCCGTCCGTGAACCCCGCCACCGGGCAGGGCATCCTCGCCGACCCCGGGTACCTCTTCTACCTTGAGCACCTTGCCGTCGCGGGCGTGATATCGCTGGGCCTGCTCTGGTTGGGCATACACGTGTTCCGCAGGATGCAGGCCGACTTCGCGGAAGACCTCTAGAGACGGGCGACAGACGTGTCAGCGCAGCAGTCACCGGCTGAACCGGCCGTCATCGAGGCGTCCGGGCACATCGCCGTGACACCCGCACCGCCGGATGCGCCACCGGCCGGCGCCGCGGGGGCGAGTACCCCAGTCGTGATCCAGGCGACCGGCGTGGGGAAGAAGTTCGTCTCCTATCACCGGCGGGCGACCAGCCTGAAAGAGCTGTTCGTGCGTCGCGGGCGCACCCATGGGGACGACTTCTGGGCGCTGCGCGACATCGACGTGGAGATCGGGCGCGGCCAGACCGTGGGGCTGGCCGGGGCGAACGGCTCCGGTAAGTCCACGTTGTTGAAGGTGCTGGCCGGGATCCTGCGCCCAACCCAGGGCGATGTCTCTGTCACTGGGAGGATCGCCTCCCTGCTGGAGCTCGGGGCTGGCTTCAACGGCGAGCTCACCGGCCGGGACAACGTCTACCTGAACGCGTCCCTGCTGGGCCTGTCCCGCCGCGAGATCGACCGGATGTTCGACTCGATCGTCGACTTCGCCGAGCTTCCCCACAAGATCGATGATGAGGTCAAGCACTACTCGTCCGGCCAGTACGTCCGGCTTGGGTTCGCGGTGGCCGTCCACGTCGACCCGGACGTCCTGCTCGTCGACGAGGTGCTCGCGGTCGGGGACGAGGCGTTCCAGAAGAAGTGCCTGGCGAAGATCGACGCTTTCCGGGCCGAGGGCCGCACGATCCTGTTCGTCACCCACTCGCTGGATCTGATCGAGAGCATGTGCGACCGCGTCCTGGTCCTGGAAGCCGGATCAATGATCTTTGACGGCGCGCCGGCCGTGGGCACCCGGCTACTGCGGCAGCGGCTCGGCAGCCTGCCCTCGGACGGCCCGGTGCCGCACGAGTTCGCCGTTGCGCGGCCCGTCTCGGTGACCTTCAGCCGCGACCCGGGCGGGCCGCCCCAGGTCCAGTTCAACCCCGGCGACAGGCTTACCGTCAGCATCGCCCTCGACGTCACCGAGCACGCGCCGGAACGCCTCTACCTGCACACCTACGCTCTCGGCCCGAATGAACTGCCGGTCTGGCTGATGGAGACGCCGCCGGGTGGTGTGCCCTGCGCCGCCGGCACGCTGACCGTGGACTTCACCGTGCCAGCGCTCCCTGAGCTGCTCGGCGCGTTCGCGATCAGCGTGCACGTCTCCGACGCCGCGACCGGGGCCGAGCTCACCAGACGGAGGTTCGAGGACCTGTTCGGGATCAACGGATCGCAGGCCGGTGGCCTGCTCAAAATCGACTACGAGACGGGAGCCCGCCCATGAGCGCCCCGGGGACCGCGGCCGCTGGCGCTGGCGACGTGCCGCGGGCACGATCACGTCGCCTCCAGCCCGTCAGCGCCCAGCCCGTCAGCGCCCAGCCCGTCAGCGCCCAGGACGGCGGCCCCGCGCCGCTGGCGACCGTTGTGATCGTCAACTGGAACGGCGCGCATCTGCTGCCCGCCTGCCTGGACGGGACAGCCAAGCAGGTGACCGACTTCGCGTTCGAGACATGGGTGGTCGACAACGCCTCGCGGGACTCCTCCAGGACCCTGCTGGCCGAGCGCTACCCATCGGTCCGGCTCGTCCCGTCCGAGGTGAACCTCGGCTTCGCCGGTGGCAACAACCTCGCCCTCCGGATGATCACAACCCCCTACGCCGTCCTGCTCAACAACGACGCCGTCCCCGAACCCGACTGGTTGGCCAGCCTGCTGGCCCCGTTCACGGCCGCCGGCGGTGAACAGCTCGGCGCGGTCACCGGCAAGGTGGTGTTCCTCCCCCGCTTCCTCCGGCTGCGGCTGTCGACCGCGACCTTCACGCCGGGTCCGCACGACTCCCGCGCGCTCGGTGTCCGGATCTCGTCGGTGACGGTCAACGGCCGGGAGGTCCTGCGCGAGGTCCTGTGGGAGAAGCTGACCTTCGGCGCGGAAGGCGGCGCGGCCGCGCCGTTCTTCTGGACCCGCGGCGACGGTGAGCTTTGTGTCCCGGTGCCCGAGGGCGGCCCGGTCACCCTCGGTTTCACCTGGTCTGGCGAGGCCGCCAAACCGGTCACGCTGAGCTGGGACGGCGGCAGCGCCACCCTGGCCGCGGGCACCGAACCGTCCACCGTGGAACTGGCCGTCCCCGGTGACGTGGCCCGTGTTGATGTGATCAACAACGTCGGCGGGATCGTGCTGCGGGACGGCTACGGTGCCGACCGCGGCTACCAGCAGATCGACAGCGGACAGTTCGCCGAGGCCGCGGAGGTGTTCACCGCCTGCGGTAACGGCATGGCCATCCGCACGGAGCTCGGGCGGGAACTCGGCTGGTTCGATGACGACTTCTTCCTCTACTACGAGGACACCGATCTGTCCTGGCGCATCCGTGCCCACGGGCACACCATTCGCTACGTCCCGGCCGCGGTCGTACGGCACGTGCACTCCGCGTCAAGCGTGGAGTGGTCGCCGCTGTTCGTCTTCCATACCGACCGTAACCGGTTGCTGATGCTCACCAAGAACGCAAGCGCAGGGATCGCCGTGGGCGCGGTCGGCCGCTACCCGCTCACAACCGCCTCGATGGCCATCCGAGCGGTCCGCCAGGCATGGGCCACCCGTAGCCGGCCCGCGCTGCGGCCGACCATCCTGCGGCTGAAGGTGATGGCGTCCTACCTGCGGCTGCTACCGGTGATGCTGGGCCGGCGGCGCGCGATCACGCGCACCGCGGCGGTAGGCCACCGCGAGCTGGAGACCTGGCTGGCATCGCGATGACCACACCAGTGCCCACACAACGCAACCAACACAACCAGCGCGCCCAGGAAGAACAGAGCCCGACCACCGGCCACAGCGGCCGGCCCGGGCCGGCCAGCGGGCTGCGGGCCGCCGTCTACAACAGGTTCTGGCACTCGATGGGCGGCGGGGAACGCCACAACGGGATGATCGCTCAGGTGCTCGCCGCCGAGGGCGCCCAGGTGGACATCCTCGGCCATGCTGAGGTCGACCTGACAGCTATCGCCGAGCATCTTGGGCTCGACCTGTCCGGCTGCCGCTACCGCCTGCTGCCGGACCGGGGTGACGACGCCGTAGCCGAGCTCAGCGCCGACTACGACCTGTTCGTCAACGGCTCGTACATGAGCCGGCTGATCCCGCGCTCACGGCATGCGGCACACCTGTGCTTCTTCCCGACACCGGCCGATCACGATGCGCCCGGATGGCGCAAGGCCGCCATCCGGGTGTGTGGCCCGCTGCTGCGCGGCGTCCGTCCAGCCGTCGGATACGGTACCGGCTGGTACCCTCCGGAAGGAGGACGGCGCAGACAGTGGATCTGGACGAACGGCGCGGGGGTCCTCGCGGTTTCGGCTGGCGGCGAACGGGAGCTGCGCGCTGACATCGGCCGACCCGGGGCGACCGGCATGGCACGGCTGCGCGTTCAGGACGCCCGCGGTGAGCTCCTCGCCTCCGTGGAGATCGACGAGTCGTTCAGGCCGGTCGCGGTGCCGTTGCCCGCGTCATCCGCCGGCAGCGAGCTGACGCTGGTCAGCGACACGTTCACACCGGGTTCCGCCACCGCGGGCATCCCCGCTTCCCGGGACCTGCGCCAGCTCGGCGTGGCGGTCAGCCGGCCGCGCGTGACCGACCAACGCGACGGTGCCCGGGCCCTGCTCGCGTCGCGTTTCCCCTGGCTGCTGGCCAATCCGCGCGATCTGGGCTACCTCGACTCATACGACGTCGTGATGGCGAATTCGGTCTACACCCGAAGCTGGATCCGCCGGCTGTGGCATCGTGACGCGGCCATCCTCTACCCGCCGATCCAGGTGGAGCGTCTCGTCCCGGCTGAGATCCGGGAACGCGCGGTACTGACGGTGGGCCGCCTGTTCGCGCCCGGTCTCGGGCACGCCAAACGCCAGCTGGAAATGGTCGAGTGGTTCGGCGGGCTGTACCGTTCGGGTGCGCTGCCGGGCTGGCGGATGCACGTCGTCGGTGGCTGTGAGCAGTCCCAGTTGCCCTACCTGGACAAAATTCGCGAAAGCGCCCGCGGCCTGCCGGTCGAGATCCATCCGAATGCGCCGCGCCATGAGGTCGAGCGCCTGCTGTCCACCTGTTCGATCTTCTGGTCCGCGACCGGGTACGGCGGGGACCCCGACCGCAGGCCATGGACGGCGGAGCATTTCGGGATGACCACGGTCGAGGCGATGGCGGGAGGCTGCGTACCAGTGGTGATCGACCGGGCTGGCCAGCGTGAGATCGTCCGGCATGGGCTCGACGGCCTACGCTGGACCTCCCCCGAACAGCTCGCCTCGTTCACCCGGCGCCTCGCCACCGAGGACGGCATGCGGGCTCGCCTGGCCGCGAGCGCCGTGGCCCGCGCCCAGGAGTTCTCGGACGCGGCGTTCACCGACCGCTGGCGCGAGATCGCCGCTCGGCACCAGCTCTACGCCCGCCGCGCCGACCCAGCCGGCCTGTCCCCCGACCCGGAAAGCCGAGACCGAAAGGATCGCGGCTGATGCGGGTCATCCTGGACGGCACGCCGTTACTCGGCACCCCCACCGGGATCGGCCGCTACACGGCCCACCTGCTCGCCGAGCTGCCCGGCCTGCCCGGTCTGGACGTGGCAGCGACAGCGTTCACCTGGCGCGGGCTGGGGAACTTCGCTTCCGCCCTGCCACCAGGTGTACGCCCGGCCGCGCGCCGGGTTCCGGCCCGGATCGTGCGCGAGGCGTGGGCACACGGGGAACTGCCGAAACTGGAGTGGATGACCGGCGCGGCCGACGTGGTACACGCCACGAACTTCGTGCTGCCGCCACCGCGGCGGGCCCGTGGCGTGCTGACCATCCACGATCTGGCGTATCTGAAGCTGACCGGCACGGTCTCCACGGCCTCCGCGCGTTATCGCGAGCTGGTTCCGCGTAGCCTGCGCCGTGCTGCCGCCGTCATCACCCCCAGCCAGGCGATCGCGACCGAGGCCATCGACACCTACCGGCTGGATCCGGAGCTGGTGACCGTGACACCGCTCGGCGTGGACGCCTCCTGGTTCAGCGCGTCGCCGCCGGCTGACCGCTGGCTTGCGGCCCATGGCCTGCCCACCACGTACCTGCTTTTCGTCGGTACACGCGAACCGCGCAAGAACCTCCCCACCCTGCTGGAGGCGCTCCGCGGCCTGCACGCCGAAATCAGTGACGCCCCACCGCTGGTCCTGGTCGGACCCGCCGGCTGGGGACCAGACCTTGATCTTTCTCGACTGCCGGCCGGGACGGTCGTCAACGCCGGCTATCTCCGGACCGACGATCTTCGCCGGCTGGTCGCCGGGGCCAGCGCGCTGTGCTTCCCCTCGTTCTACGAGGGGTTCGGCCTGCCGCCGTTGGAGGCGCTGGCGGCCGGGACCCCGGTGGTCGCGGCTGACATCCCGGCGGTCCGGGAGGTCGTCGGACCGATGTCCGGCAACACCGTGCGGCTGGCTCCACCGATGGATGCCGACGCGTTCACCGACGCCCTGATCGGCGTCCTCAAGGACGACATGGACCCAGAGCCCGGACGGGCGCACGCCCGGACCTTCACCTGGCGACGCATGGCCGAACGTACCGCCGCCGTCTACCGCTCGATCGCCTGACGCCCGCTAACCAGCGCCTACACATGCTGGTTCCTAGCCTGGCAGGGTGCCGATTCCTAGCCTGGCAGGGTGCCGATTCCTAGCCTTCAGTGCCGCCGAGGTCTAGCATGGGAAGATGTCGATCTCCAGTACCGAAGACCCTGGGCCGGGTCGGGGCAGCGAGATACGACCCCCGTCGCCGGCTTCGTCCTCCTTCCGGCGCAACCTCCTGTCGGTGCTGCTCGAGCTGATCGATTCCGAACCCGTCCTGGTCATCAACGGCGCCCGCACAGTCGGCAAGAGCACGCTGCTGCGGCGGCTCGCCCTACATCACCAGAGCGAGGTCGTCGACCTTGATGACCTCGCGACGAGGCAGGCCGTCACCGCCGACCCGACCTTCTTCGCCGCGGCGCCGTCCCCCGTTCTCGTCGACGAGTTCCAGCACGTCCCCGCGCTGCTGGACGCAATCAAGGCGGAACTGAACCGCGATCTGCGGCCCGGACGATTCGTCCTCACCGGGTCAACCCGTTATCTCACGATGCCGACGCTGTCCCAGTCCTTGGCGGGCCGCGTCCATGTCACCACCCTGTGGCCGCTGGCGCAGGCAGAGCTGGAGCGGCCGGACAGCTATTCGCTCGACGACGGCCTGCCCAGCCGCCACCAGCAGCCCGCGACCTTCGTCGACCAGCTGATGGACGATCCGGAATCGCTGGTCGCCATCCGCTCGCCGGCACTGTCCCGGGACGACGTGACCCGGCGCGTGCTGGCCGGGGGATTCCCGCTGGTGCTGGGGCGTCCAGAAGGCCCGGCCCGCAGCCGCTGGTTCCGGGACTACGTGCGGACAGTTATCGAACGGGACGTCCTGGAAATCCGCAGAATCAGGCAGCGTGGCCTGCTACCGCTCATTCTGCGGCAGCTCGCGGCACGGACCGGCGGGATACTCCGGGCATCGGGCATCGCTCGGGCGGTCGAACAAGATCAAAATCTTGTCGGGGACTTCATCCAGCTTCTGGAAACGGTGTTCCTCGTCCACCGGCTGCCGGCATTCGGCCGGACCCTCAACAGCCGAGTGACGGCCAGTCCCAAGGTGCACCTCGTCGACTCCGGGCTGGGTGCCTACCTGCTCGGTCTCACCGAACGCCGGCTGGTCGCCCGCGACCCGGCGGCCCTCACCGAGTTCGGGCACCTGCTGGAAACGTTCGTCGTGAACGAAGTCATCAAGCAGGTGGGCTGGTCACAGACATATGTCGAACCCGCGCACTTCCGCACGAGCAGCGGGCAGGAAGTCGACCTCGTTATCGAGGCCGACGACGGGCGTGTCGCGGCGGTGGAGGTCAAGGCCGGCTCCCGGGTGCCCGGTGAGGACCTGCGTGGCCTGCGGCTGCTCCGGGACAAACTCGGGTCACGGTTCGCCGGGGGCGTCGTCCTCTACCTCGGCGAGCGCAGCTATCACGCTGACGACCAGATTTCCGTGTTGCCGGTCGACCGTCTGTGGACGTGACGGTGGTCTTACGGCAGCCTGCCGCCGACCCGGCGGACCGAAGGCGACACGATCACGGTTTCCGCGCGCCGCCGACGGCCGGGACCCCCGGGGCACTCGTGGCATTCGCCGTGCTCGCCGGGCTGGACGCGGCGGTGGTCGTGGCGGTGTGGCCGACGCTTGCCCGGCCGCTGTGGTACGACGAGGCATGGCGGGCCTACCACATCAGCGCCTATCACATCGGTGTCGGTACCGGTTCGTTCGACACCTTGAGGACGGCCAACGCGCCGCTGTCACTGGGCTGGCTCGCGGTCGAGAAGCTGGCGGTCGCTGTCGGCGGGAACACCGAAAAGGTCCTGCGGCTGCCGCAGATCATCGCACTGGTCGCGCTGTCGCTGGTCACCTATGCCCTGGGCCGCTGGTGGTTGTCACGGCCCGCGGCCACGATCGTCGCCGGCCTGCTGACGATCAACGGCGGGCTGCTCGTCTACGGGATGCAGCTGAAGTCCTACCTGCCGGAGGCCACCTGCGCGGTGGCCGCGGTGTACCTGTGGCTGCACGCGCGCCGTACCGCGGGCTCCGGCGGTTCGCCGTGGCGGGCGCAGTTAGGCATGGCGGGGTGCGTCGTCATGGCCGTCACCTCCCTGTTCGTCCTTGCGCCCCTGCTGCTTGTGGACATGCTGGACGCCAGCCGGGCGCTGCGCGCCCGCCGCTTCCACCCGGCCCGCGTGGCCGGATCGGTGCTGGTCGGCGCCACCGGGTGCGCCCACCTCGTGCTCTTCGTCCTGCCGCAGAACTATCTGACCACGAATCCGTACTGGCGGAACTTCTTCATCACCCGGGACAACGCGGTCACCCAGCTACGGACCGCCGGATGGGAGTTACCACGCGACGCGTTCACGGCGGCGATGACCCGTCCGGACGGGCAGTTCGGCTCACCGTTCACAGGGTCACCGCTGCTGGCCGATCCCGACCACCGGCTGCATGCCTGCGTGGTCGCGGGGGCGCTCCTGTGCTGGACGATCGGGGTGTGCGTCGCGGCGCGGGACCGGGCCGGCCGGGCGCCGCTGGTCGCGCTCGGCGGAGCACTACTGCTGATCATGATAGCCGCGGCGCGGGGACAGTGGCCGATCGGGTTCGTCCGGGCCAACCTGTTCCTCCTGCCGTTGCTGTACGTGATCGCAGGTGTCGGCGCGTCAGCCCTGATCAGCCTCGCCTGGTCGCGCATCCGCCAGGCCGGCCGGCCCCGGCGGTGGTGGCGGCCGGTCGTGGTGATCCCCGCCGCGACCGTCCTGCTGGCGACGGCGATGGCCGCCACCCTGGCCGTCACGGCGGTGAGCGTTCAGCGGATCCGCCAGATCCGAGCCAGCGCGGACAGCCCCCTGCTGCTGGGGGACATGCGGGAGCTGGTCGCCACCGGCGAACGGACCGCCAGGCCGGGAGATATCCAGATCGTGATCCCCGGGCGGTGGGATGAACGGCAGTGGTACAAAGCACAGCGGTACTACGTGTCGTACTACGACGGTTATCCGGCGCCCACCGCGCCGACGACACCGGTCACCGAGATGAACACCCTGGTCCTGCCCCCGCTGGGCTGGGCCGCCTCGATACCTCCCTTCCTCGCCGCGCGTCCGGACGCCGGTGCGCTGTACCTGATCACCTACAACCTGGTCTTCCCGGACAGCCTCCGCGCCCTTGACAGCACGCTCGCCGAGATCGGTTGGTGCCCGGACGGCTCCGGTCGGCGGTCCTGGCCGCTGACCGGCCAGATCACCCGCTTCGTCCGCTGCCCACCGGCCGCGGCCGGGCCCGCCGCGCGGAGCCCGCCAGGTGTTCCCGGCACTACCGGAGCGCATTATCGATCTTTGTACTGGCATCCAGCAGGGCCGCCCGCGGGTCCGATCCCTGGCTGAGAACGCTCTGGACGGATGAGTAGACCGCCTGGCTGATGGCGGGGTAGGCGGGCCAGCCGGCGGGACGGGACACAGCCCTGGCCTGCAGCCCGGCGACTACCGCGTCATCACGAGTTTCCGGGGGTGCGTTGCGTGCTTCGTCGCGTACCTGCCGGTTGACGGGGATCTGGGAGAGATTGAGGAGAATGCGCTGCGCATGGACGTCGGTCAGCCAGCGAATGAAAATCTTGACAGCGTCGAGGTTGCGGGTGCGCGGGTTGACGTAAAGGCTCCAGCCACCGGTGGTGGAGAATCCCTGACCGGCCTGCCCGGCGAACGTCGGCAGCGGTGCCACGCCCACCTTGTCCTTCAGGGAGCCCAGCCTGGCCAGCACATAGCTCCACCCGCGGAGAAACACTGCCTGACCGGACGCGAAGAGCTGGGTGGTGTCGGGTTCCTGATAACTCGTCACCTGCGACGGCGTGATCCCCTGTTGGATGAGGCCCTGCAGGAACCTCAGCGCCTGTAGCGCCTGCGGGGAGTTCAGGGCCGCGTGCGGTCCGGCCGGGTCCAGTGTGCTGCCCCCGGCATCGGCCAGAATCTCCGTCCAGACACAGGTGAGGCCCTCGTAGGCGGCACCCTGCCAGAGGTAGCCATAGGGGGTGATGTTTTTGTTCCGGTCGGCGGCGTCCTTTTCAAGCTCCTCCCAGGTTGTCGGTGGTGCCACCAGATCCTTCCGGTAGAACAGCATTCCCTGATCCTGGAAAAGCGGCACAGCGAAGATTTTGTTCTGGTAACTGGACGCCGCAAGCAGGCCGGGATCGATACGTTCCCAAAACGCCCGGTCGAACATGTCGTCGAGGCTACGGGCCATGTTCTGGTGAGCGAACTCCGCCGGCCAGATGACGTCTCCCATGTAGACGTCCGGACCGTCCGGCCCGCGCAGCCGCTGGAGCAGGTCGGCTCGGTTGACGTCGGTGTCCACCGTACCGAATTCGATGTTCACTTTGATCGACGGGTAGGCGTTCTCGAATGCGTCGACAAGAATCCGGCGATAGTCGTTCTGGTGCTGGTCGACCGAACCCGCATACCAGGTGATCGTTGTGGGCCCACCGCCATCCATACCCGGTCGGGGGCTACGTGATGAGCACGCCGATCCGGCGAGCAGGACGGCCGCGGCCACGAGCAATATCCGGGCACGCGCCGGCCGGCACCGCTTCATACTGATCGACATACGCCACCCTTCCTATGATCAACGGCATACCTGCCGGTAGGGCATACCGGGAACGATCACCGACCAGTCCGCGGGTGCGATGGCGGGCAGCGGCCCGGCGCACAGCCGTGCCCGGACCAGGGCCGGGTCGGTGTCCCACAGGATGGGGGTGCCGTCCTGGTCCGCGGTGGCAAACGTGCGGCCGTCACCGTCAGGCCGGAAAGCCACCGCCATGGTTCCCACAGGGCCGGTCAGCGTGGCGACGGCGGTTCGGTTGGGCAGGTCCCACAGATGGATGAGCCCATCGACGCCCACGGCAGCCAGCAGCGTTCCGTCACGGTTGATCGATAACGCGGCGATCGGCTGGTTGTTGGTGCCGGGAAGGGCCGCGACAGGGACGCGGGCACGCACATCCCACAGCTCCACGGTGCCGTCATCACTCCCGCTGGCGAGCGTGCGCCCGTCCGGTGTGAACGCCAACGCCTCGACCGGCGCCTGGACGCCCCTGGGGTAGAAGACACGTGGCTGGCTGTCTTCCGTTGTCAACGCGCCGTCCTCCGCCGCCGACGCGCCATCCCTCGTTGTCAACACGGCGATCACACCGTCATCGCCGCCGGTCGCCACCAGCATCCGCCCATCCGCTCCGGTATGGACGGCGGCCGCGTTGACGGCCCCCGCGTGCATGGATCTCAGCTCTTTGACGACCGTCTTCCTCGCGACGTCCACCATGACGACGCGGTTCGCCCCGACACCGTTCGCCCCGGCGGGCACCACGAGGATTCCGGTGCCGCTGAAGGCCACGGCCCGCACCGGGCGGATGGGTACGTCGGGCATCGGATCGGTCGGGCCGGTGGTACCGCCGGCGGGCGGGCCCAGGTCCCACTTCCCCACAGTGTCGCCGGAGGCCGGCGCGGCCAGCACCGTGCCAGCCGCATTGAACGCCATCCCGAAGGCCGTACCGGGGCCCGGCCCCGGTGAGCTGTGCGTCCCCCGCAGCTCCGCACGGAACACCGGCTCCGAGCCGCCCTCCGCCGTGTCCCACAGCAGCGGGATGTGATCCCTTCCGGCCGTGGCCAGGACACCGCCCGGCCCGAACGTGGCCGCGCCGAAGACCTCCGGAAGGCCGCTGTCCGCAGGCCCGGAGACGGTCCACAGCCTTACCAGGCTGTCGGCTCCAGCTCCAGCGAGTGTGTGGCCGTCAGGGCTGAAGGCCACGGCCCGGACGTCACCGACAGGTCCGGTCAGCGCGGTCAGCAGGGCCAGCGGAGCCAGGTTCCACAGCCGGACCGACGCACCACCACCGGTGGCAAGCCTGTTTCCGTCCGTGCTGAACGCGAGCGTCTGGACAGCGCCGTCAGACTCGGTGACCTTGGCCACCGGGATGTGAGACACGCTGTCCCACACCGTCACCACCCCGGTGTCGCTTCCAGTCACCAAATGGCCACCATCGGGACTGTAAGCTATCGACCGCACCGATCCGGCGTCACCCGAGGCCCGCTCGCTCGTACCGGACAGCAGATCCCAGAAGGTCACGGTGCCGTCCGAGCCCGCGGCCGCGACGCTCCGGTTGTCCGGCGCGACCGCAACGACACCGTTGAGCAGCGCCGAGCCGGACAGCGTCCTTTCCCGCTTCCCCGAGGAGACGGTCCACACACTCACACCGGCGGAGTCGGCGGCGACAAGAGCGTGGCTGTCGGCGGTGAACGCGATGCCGTTCGGGCCGACCGCGTCCTGAAGCGTCGCGGTGCGCTGCCACGTCTGGGTGTTCCACAGCCAGATGCCGTCGGGGCCGGCCCCCGCGAGTACGTTCCCGTCCGGGCTGAAAGCCACCGCGTAGACGGCGCCTCCCGCCGCGCTGATGCATCTGATCATCTTCCGGTCGGGCATGGCCCACAGGCAGATCTCACCGTCGTGCTCGGCCGTGGCCAGCATGGCACCGCCAGCGCGGAAGGCGAGCCCGTGCACCGTTCCCCCGGGCGGTGCCAGCGTTGTACCACTGTAGCCGGCCTGCGCTGACAACAGGCTGCCGCGGGCCTCCGGCAGCCCCGGATCGATGGTGTACGCCTCGATGCTGAGCTGGAGCGCGGTAACCGGGTCACGGGTGCGCAGCTGGTCGGCCTGGGTGATGAGCGCACGGGCAACGGCGAGCTTCTGCTGCCGAAGCGCCTCGTGCCGCTGCCTGCTGGCGTCGATCCACTGATAGGTGGCGATGAGACCGCCGACGGTGACGAGAAGCATGAGCGTGACCAGTACCGCACCAGCACGCCGACGGCGGTTTCGGCCCTGGCGGCGGCTGGAGGTGAGAAACGCTCGGATGGTCGCGGTGATCTCGTGCGTATCCAGCATGGCCTCGGCTTTGGATGCCCGGGGGAGACTCCACAGGTGGCTCGCGGGCTCTCCTTTCCGCCGCCATTCCTCGGCTGCGGCGCGTGCCTGCGCGGCCTGCCGCAGTCGGTCGGTCGCGGTGGCGACGGCATTGGCGAGGGGCGCCCAGGCGGTGAGAATCTGCTCATGGGCAAGGTCGATGGCCTGCCGGCTGGCCCCGCCGCGGGTATCGTCCGCGTGGATGGTGAGCAGCCGGCGTTCGACGAACGCGTTCAGCTCGGTCCGGACCTGCTCAGGCAGCTCGTCAAGGTAGGCGCGGCAACGGCTGGCCTGACCGTTCTCATCGAAGGTGACCAGCCGCGCCAGACCAGCCAGCACCTCGGCCTCGCCGCGTCCGGTGGCGGTGGTAGCCGCGGCCAGGGCCGCGTCGGCCTGCCGGATGAGAGCTCCTCGCACACCGCCGAGACGGTCGTACAGGTCGCCGGACAGGGCACCGCCCCGCTTGACCCCTT
>NZ_CAKJTM010000036.1:46698-47066 GCF_917627345.1 Protofrankia sp. CiP3
GGGCAACCGGCTCAAGCGAGCCCTGTGGGCTTGCGGGTGGGCAGAAGTGCTGCCCGGATGCCATCGTCGAGGGTGCGGCGGTGGCAGTGGGTGTGTATGAGGCGGGTGGCGACGCGTTCGTCCGGTGTGCCCGCGCCCCAGGCGATCAGTGCGCGTTTGCGGGTCGCCGTGCGGGTTGCCGCGAGCCATTGTTCCCACTCCTGCGGGCTTTGTGGCTCACGATCGGCGTGCAGGAGCAGGCCCCGGCAGATCGGGCAGCGGCCGTGCTGGGCCCTGAGGAGCAGCGCGGTCACCCCCAGGTGGGGTCTGATCCGGCGGCGCCGCTGGGCCCAGTAGGCGGCCAGGTCGGGGTCATCGGGAGATGATCC
>NZ_CAKJTM010000036.1:47456-47880 GCF_917627345.1 Protofrankia sp. CiP3
GCCTGCCACCATCCGGTGCCGGACGATCGGGGTCCAGGCAAACTTCCGCAGGTAGAAGCCGGTGTCCCGACTTCCGAAGATCCACGTGTCCTGCCTGGACGGATGGAACGCGCCGAAGTACCGGGCCCTGACCCAGTGCCTCGACTTGTTCGGGTGGCGGAACCTGGCCCACTTGTAGACCAGTCTCCACACGTCGGCGTCCAACGCGTTGAACAGGCGTTTGGACACCCCGATCCGGTAGTAGGCCGCCCATCCGACGATGATCGGGTTGAGTTTCGCGATCACCGCGTCGGCGTTGGCCCCGCGCAGGGCCCGCACCTCGGTGGACAGCCGCCCGCGGATCCGTCGCACCGCGTCGTTGCTCGGCTTGGTCAACAGCTTGCCGTTGGGATAGCGGCGGATGTTGAACCCCAGGAAGTCCACG
>NZ_CAKJTM010000036.1:47972-48849 GCF_917627345.1 Protofrankia sp. CiP3
TAGCGGACCACGACGGGGCTGCCGTTCATCGTCTTACCGGCGCGTGTGCCGGAGACGTGGTAGCGAACCCCAGCCGCGGCTTCCATGCCGTGCAGAGCAACATTCATGATCAACGGGCTGATCACCCCGCCTTGTGGGGCCCCCTTACTGGTTGGGGTGAACCGACCGGCCTCGATCACGCCCGCCGTCAGCCATTGGCGGACCAGTTCCCTGGCGGGGAACGTGCCCAACGACCTGAGGATATGATCATGGTTGAGGTGGTCGAATGCTGCCGCCAAGTCCGCGTCCAACACCCACACCCGTTTGGCGTCCCGGCGGGACGCGGTGGTGTGGATGGCCACGATCGCGTCGTGGCAGCCACGGCCGGGCCGGAATCCGTAGGACTTCGGCTCGAACCGGGCTTCCCACTCGGGTTCCAGCGCGTTGACCGTCAGCGCCTGAAGGCATCTGTCGGCGATCACGGGAATTCCGAGCGGGCGGCGCCGCCCGTTGCTCGTGGGCACATACACCCGCTTGACCGGGCGGGGTGACCACGGCGTCGCGCGGTGCTGAACCCAGTCGGCCAGTTCGGCCTTGTGCTGGTCTCTCACCACGACCTGCCCGTCCACCCCGGCCGTCTTGCGGCCAGCGTTGGCCTCCGTGACCCGCCGCACCGAGAGCAGCGCGTTGGCGCGGGAACGGAGCATCACCTTCTGCAGGTTGCGGACCTTCTTCAGGTCCCCCGCCCGCGTCGCCGCGAAGATCCGCTGCCGCAGTCGCCGTACGTCTTCCTCGACGGCACGCCAGTCCACAGCGTCCCAGTCGGGGAACTCGTCCTCGGGTCCGTTCACCACGACCAGGTCGTCGCCGACCGCGGCCGCCTCCAACATCATCGTGG
>NZ_CAKJTM010000037.1:0-587 GCF_917627345.1 Protofrankia sp. CiP3
TCAACGCGGCCGGCGGAGTCAACGGCCGGACGCTGTCCTACACCTGGCGAGACGATGCCTCCGATCCCGCCACGAACCTCGCCAGCGCCCGTGCCCTGATCAACGACGATGGGGTCTTCGGGATCATCGAGACCACCGGGGCCGCGACCGGGTCCGCGCCGTTCCTGCACGACCAGGGCATCCCGGTGACCGGCCCGGCCCTGGAACCGGCATGGACCGTCGACGACAACATGTTCACCTACCTCAGCTTCATCGGCCCAGGATCGATTACCACCTGGGGTGACTACACTGTTTCTCAAGGTGGTCGGACCGCGTTCATCCTGCGGACCGCGTTCTCCGAGACCATGCGCGCCATCGCGGAGAAAGTGAGCGCGAGCCTGCGCGCCGCCGGTGTCCGGGTCGCCGCGTCCATAGAGGTGAGCCCATCGGTTGATGTGGATCGCCTCGGCGCCCAGATCAGGCCAGCGGTGCCGACAGCCTGGTTGCGCTGGCTTCCCCGGATACCCTTGACCAGGCCGTCATCGCTGCCCGCAACGCGGGCGTACCGCTGAAGGTCGCCATGTCGTTCTCACCCGGCTACGACCAGA
>NZ_CAKJTM010000037.1:939-30999 GCF_917627345.1 Protofrankia sp. CiP3
GCCTGCTCCAGAAGTACGGCCGGCAGCTCGCCGGAACCTCCTATTTCCTGGGCACCACCCCGTTTGAGCTGGACGCTCCCGCGCACCGGGAGTTCCTGCACGCTATGGATATGTACGCCCCGCAGCTGCAGCCTTCGACCAACGGCGGCGCGCTGTCCGGCTGGATCTCCGCGGATATGATGATCCGCGGTTTGCAGGAGGCTGGTGGCTGTCCCACCCGGCAACAGTTCATCCACGGCTTTCGAGCCGTCCGGGACTACAACGCCAACGGCCTGCTGCCCGCGCCTCTCGACATGACCGCGAGTTTCGGTCAGATGAACAAGTGCCTGTCGTTTGTCAAAGTCACTGACGACGGTACCCGTTTTACTCCTGAGGCGTCCCGCTGCGGAAACAGGATATAGCGGCGTTCACCAGCCGGGCCCAGCCCCCGATATCGGCAGTGTGTCCGGTTCTGGGGCTGTTCGCTGTCTCTGCCCGGAGATCTCCTTAGCGAGACCTCCGTTTGGAGCTATCCGACATGTCGGCTCTGGGACAGGCTGTAGGTGTGAGGCCACCAGCCCGTGCGGAGTCCTAAGGTGACTGAGCCCGTCGAGATCCTGCGTGCTTACCGTGTCACTCTTGATCCCAATCCAACCCAGGAATTGACACTCGCTCAGCATGCGGGTGCCGCGCGATGGGCGTTCAATCATGCGCTCGCCGTGAAGATGGCGGCACGGGAACAGTGGAAGGGCGCGGTTGCCGCATTGGTGGCGGCGGGTGCGTCCGAGGAAGACGCCCGCCGGCAGGTCAGGGTTCCCACGCCTACCAAGCCGGCTATTCAGAAGGCACTCAACAAGATCAAGGGTGATGATCGGCAGGGCGTCGCGGGCGTATGCCCGTGGTGGCACGTCGTTTCGACATATGCCTTTCAGTCAGCATTCCTCGACGCGGACATGGCATGGAAGGCATGGCTGGACTCGTTGGCGGGCCGACGTAAGGGACGCAGGGTCGGCTACCCCCGCTTCAAGAAGAAGGGCCGTTCACGGGATAGTTTCCGGCTGCACCATGACGTGAAGAGACCGACGATCCGACCGGTCACCACCCGGCGGCTGTTGCTGCCGCGGATTGGTGAGGTCCGTACCCACGACAGCCTGAAACGGCTGATGCGCGCACTCGATCGCAGATCTGGTGTCATCCAGTCGGTGACGGTCTCGCGGGGGGCACATCGCTGGTACGCGAGCGTGCTGGTCCGTGAGTGGATTGCGCTGCCAGCGCCGAACCGTGCCCAGCGGACCGCTGGCACGGTCGGGATCGACCTCGGGGCCCGCTCTCCTGTCACCCTGTCCACAGGCGAGCGGTTCTTCACCCAACGGGCGAAAGCCCGGCATGCCCGCGCGCTTGCGAAGGCGTCCCGCGCCGTCGCCCGGACGCTGAAGGGCTCCCGGCGACGCGGGAAGGCACAGCGCCGGCTGGCACGCCTGCAGCACCTGGAAGCGGCCCGCCGGTCGACGGATATGCATCGCCTGACGAAACGCCTCGCGACCGGCTGGGCGATGGTGGCAGTGCCGGACCTGCAGACCGCCGGCATGACCCATCCGGCTCGGGGAACCGGCAGCAAAGCCGGGGCGGGCCGCCGGCCCAGACGGGGTCTCAACCGCGTGCTCCGTGACGTCTCTCCCAGCGAGGTCCGCCGGCAGCTCGATTACAAGACCGTCTGGTATGGCAGTAGGATTTCTATTGTCGACCATGGATATCCATCGAATAAGACCTGCTCGGCCTGTGGTACGGCAAAAACCACGCTGGCCTTGTCCGAACGGGTGTTCCATTGTACGGCCTGCGGACTGTCGATGGATCGTGACGTGAACACCGCGCGCGCCATTGCCCGGTTCGCTGTCGCCTCCGATAGGGGGGAGACAGAAAACGCCCGCGGAGCGCCCGTGAGACCGATCCGTCCGGTTCGGACGGTGACGCGGGGCACGTCGATGCGGGAAGGCCCACCGACTGGTGGGTCACCCCAGTGCAGTGATGCGCAGGCATCCCCCCGTACCATAACCCAGACCGGAGAGGGCTCGGCCCACCGGCAGCAGGGATGATCACATGCTGCGTGCTACAGGTCAGTTCATGACCCGTTCGGCCCGCCGGCGCAAGGGATGATCGATGCCACCCGGAACGCGTCAAGGGATGTGTCCGTCCGGCCTACCGGCCTAGGGGATGATCGCTATGGAGTACGCCTCGTCGGTGGCGGACCGAGTCCGGCCCACAGAAGCGGAGGAGGGGAACGGATCGACCGTCGATCGTGGTGGCCGCCGCAATAGTCGGAAGCCGGTTTGGGGCCGTCCGGCTGTAGCTGCGACATCGCCAGCCGCGACACATCGTCGCCGCGACGCTCGGGCCCGTGGGCTGTCCGAGCAGCCGCCACGAGGGGTGGCAGGATGCCTTCGAGCGCAGCCACCCATGCCGGCGGCCAAGCAGCGGGTTACGGCTGTAGGTGCGTGGCCAGGATGTACACGGGACTGCCGTCCGCCTGCTCACAGAAGCCGCCGGGAGCGTGCCCCGGTTCCCGGAGGATTTCCAGTCGTTTCCATCCGGACCGGATGAGCAGATTCACAAGGGGGCCGATGACGTTCGGGTATTTTCCGTTCCGGCGTGCCGCGGCCGTGTTTATTTTCTCCCCGCTGAGTGGCAGCATGCAGTATCCGCCGATTTTTCCATCCTTGTCGATGGATGCTTCGAGGCGTTGCCAGCCCGACTTCTTTGACAGTTGGACAAGCATGGCTATCACATCATTTTTGTCGTTTTCTTTCTCCAGGAAATCAAGATATGCAACGGGTGCCGAGCCGCCGCGGCCGGCTCTCCCGCACTCGCGCGAGCAGTATTGATCATTTTTGTCCGGTATCAATGTGCCGCAGGACGCGCACATTTTTTCGCTCATTTTGTTTCTCCTCCGTGGCGGGTGCCTCGATTTCCGCAATCTGTTCAGCGGTGGCCGGGCGCGTTCTCAGTCCTTTCAGTGGACTCCAATCTGGCGATCTGACGATGATGACAAAGAAGCAGACGGGGAACAAGTCCTGACTTCGTGCGTACGCCAGCCCCGCCACAGGCGAGCCGCCGCCAGCTCCAGACGGATATCTCCGTTTGGAGCTACGGGAAATGCCGGCGGTATCAACATCGCCGTGAGCCCGCCGCCGTCCAGGTGGGGGTGTCCAGGTGGGGGTGCCGGGCCGAGCAGAAGCCCGTTACGGTCAGAACTGTCCCGGTGAGGCGTGCGGGGCATGCCGCTCCCCCCCGTAGCAGCAGCGCTCCCGTCCTCACCGGGACACCACGACCCGTTATGCAGCCGCGGGAAGGGTGCCTGACCCGTGGCGGTCCTGATGACCGTGCGGGCGGCACTGGTTATTCGGGGAAGCGGCCGATGCCGCGTCATGAGGAGGCGACATGGCTCTGTCCCCGTGGGACGTACAGAACAAGGTATTCAGCCCGACCCGGTTCCGCACCGGCTACAAGGAGGACGAGGTCGACTCCTTCCTCGACGACGTCGAGGACGAACTCACGAGACTCCTGGACGAGAACACCGACTTACGCAGGCAGCTCGACGAGGCCCGCCGCGCTGGCGGCGGCAGTTCCGCTGTTCCCACGCAGCTGCTGCAGGAGAACCAGCAACTGCGCAGGCAGCTGGAGGAGGCACAGCACCGGAGCGCTCAGGTGGCCCGGGCCGCGGTGGATGAACCTCCCGCTCCCCAGCCGGCCGCCGTCCAGGCCGCGGCCCACGTCCCGGGCTCCCAGCTGGATACCGAGATCGAGCGGCGTGTCACCCAGACCCTCATGCTGGCGCAGCGCACCGCCGACGAGCTGTCGCAGCAGGCCCGTGACGCATGCGAGCGTGCCCGCCGGGACGCCCATGCCGACGCGGAGCGCATCGTCAATGAGGCCCGCGCGTACGTTGCCGAGCAGCTCGGAGGTCTTGCCGACGACAAGCGCCGGTTGGAAGACCAGGTTGAGCAATTGTTGGCCTTCGAACGTGACTACCGTGCCCGGCTGGGCTCCTACCTGGAGATCCAGCTGCGCGATCTGGACGGGATACCGACGCGGCCGGCTATCGACGCCATGGCGGGCATGCCGATCGACCCGGGCACCGGATCCCCACCGCCACCCCCGCCTGGGATCAGCATCGCCGCGCAGCCGATGCCTGCCCCGGTCGCCGCGCTGACTTTCCCGTCAGCCCACCAGCCCGTCTCGTCACTGACCGCCGGCACGCTGCTGTCTGGAGCAGACGGCAGCTGGTTCGATACTCCCGCTCCTGACCTGGAGCTGGCCCGTCAGGATGCCTGCGGAATGCGGGGTTTCTAGCCGGGCAAGGTGACCGGGGCAAACCGCGCATCCCTTCCCGCCGGTCGCTGACCATCGGAACTGCCTGGCGACGTGTCACCGACACGCCTGAGCGTTCGTTACCGTTGCGTTGCTCCCTCGTATCGTGACAGCCAGCCCGCATCGGGTGACCGGCCAGCGACGTGAGGCGGTCCGGGCTGCCCGGGCGTACCCGCAGGCGAGTGAGGGCGACGTTGGTTGACTCCATGTGCCTGGCCGCCCGCCCGCAATCGGTCGCGTCGGTCGTGTCGGTGACGGAGCCCCCCGCCACTGGCGATGACGCATCCCCGGGGGAGCCACAGCAGGACCACCGCGTACAGGCCGACGGTCGGTGTGGTCATCGGCGTGGCCGTCAGCCCACACCAGCAGAGAGAACTTGCTATTAACGTCCCAACCGATTGTCCGATCGGTCAATATTATGCGATCAGTCCGACACATACGGTTGTGGGGACGTGGACCCCGTCGGTGTGGCAGGAATCAAGGAGCGCAGCGGCATGCCCAGGTGGAGGCTCCGAGCCGACGTCCGAAGCCGATGCTCGTCGGCTTGTCGGCACATCGGTGACCACTAGTACACACCCGTATCCGTTATCAGGGTATCGAGGCGAGCTGAACATACCATGATAGCGAGACGAAGTAGACACGAAGCGGAGTATCGGTGACTGATTCGACCATCATCTATACACACACTGACGAGGCCCCGGCCCTGGCGACGTACTCGTTCCTGCCTGTGGTCCAGGCATACGCCCAGGTGGCCGGTGTCAGAGTCGAAAGCCGCGATATCTCCCTGGCAGGGCGGATCATCGCCAGCTTCCCCGAGTATCTCACGCAGGCCCAGCGTGTCGACGACGCGCTCGCCGAGCTCAGTGGGCTGGCCAAGACGCCTGGGGCGAACATCATCAAGCTGCCGAACATCTCGGCTTCGATGCCGCAGCTGAAGGCGGCGGTCGCTGAGCTGCGGCGGCAGGGCTACGCGCTGCCGGACTACCCGGACGACCCGAAGAGCGACGAGGAGCGGGAGATCCGCGCCCGTTACGACAAGGTCAAGGGCAGCGCCGTCAACCCGGCGCTACGCGAGGGCAACTCCGACCGCCGCGCTCCCGCGTCGGTGAAAAGCTACGCTAGGACCCACCCGCACCGGATGGGCGCGTGGCGCTCCGATTCGAAGACGAACGTTGTCACCATGGGCGCTGACGACTTCCGTGCCACGGAGAAGTCCACAGTCATCACCGAAGCCGGCTCGCTGCGCATCGAGCTGCTGGGTGAGGACGGCGCTGCCATCGTCCTGCGTGAGTCCGTACCGGTGCTGGCGGGCGAGGTCGTGGACGCCTCCGTCATGCGCGTGGCCGCGCTGCGTGAGTTCCTGGCGGCACAGATCGCCCGTGCCAAGGCCGAGGGCGTGTTGTTCTCCGTACACCTGAAGGCCACGATGATGAAGGTTTCCGACCCGATCATTTTCGGCCACGTGGTGCGGGCCTTTTTCCCGCGGACCTTCGCAGCCTACGGTGAGACGCTTGCCGCGGCAGGGCTGACTCCGAACGACGGGCTTGGTGGCATCCTCAAGGGCCTGGAACCCCTGCCCGAAGGCGAAGGAATCAAGGCTTCCTTCGCCGCCGAGCTGGCCGACGGCCCTGCCCTGGCGATGGTTGACTCCGACCGCGGCATCACCAACCTGCATGTGCCCAGCGATGTCATCGTGGACGCCTCCATGCCGGCTATGATCCGTACCTCCGGTCACATGTGGGGTCCGGACGGCCAGGAGGCGGACACCCTCGCGGTTCTTCCCGACAGCAGCTATGCCGGCATCTACCAGGTTGTCATCGATGACTGCCGGGCGAACGGCGCCTTCGACCCCGCGACGATGGGCTCGGTGCCCAACGTCGGCCTGATGGCACAGCAGGCCGAGGAGTACGGCAGCCACGACAAGACCTTCGAGATTCCCACCGCGGGCACGGTACGGGCCGTCGACGCGGCCGGCACCGTGCTCCTGGAGCAGGTGGTCGGCGCTGGCGACATCGTCCGTCTGTGCCAGACCAAGGACGCGCCGATCAGGGACTGGGTGAAGCTCGCCGTCACCCGTGCCCGTGCCACCGGCGACCCAGCGGTCTTCTGGCTCGATGAGAACCGTGCGCATGACGCGAAACTGATCGAGAAAGTCAGGGCCTACCTGCCTGAGCACGATACCCGGGGACTCCAGATTGAGATCATGGCGCCGACGGACGCGATCGCGTTCTCCCTGGAGCGGATCCGTCGGGGCGAGAACACGATCTCGGTCACCGGCAACGTGCTGCGCGACTACCTGACCGACCTGTTCCCGATCCTGGAGCTTGGCACGAGTGCCAAGATGCTCTCGGTCGTCCCGCTCATGAACGGCGGCGGCCTGTTCGAGACGGGCGCCGGCGGCTCCGCGCCCAAGCATGTCCAGCAGCTGCTCAAGGAGAACTACCTGCGCTGGGACAGCCTGGGCGAGTTCCTCGCGCTGGCGGTCAGCTTCGAGCACCTCGCGCAGACGACGGGCAACGCACGCGCTCAGGTGCTCGCCGACACCCTCGACCGCGCGACCGCCACCTTCCTCAACGAGGACAAGTCGCCCAGCCGCCGCCTGGGCGGCATCGACAACCGCGGCAGCCACTTCTACCTGGCGCTGTACTGGGCGCAGGAGCTGGCCGCACAGACCGATGACGCTCGTCTCGCGGAGGCGTTCGCCGGCCTGGCCAAGACGCTCACCGCGCAGGAACGGACCATCGTCGACGAGCTGCTCGCGGTTCAGGGCTCGCCAACCGACATCGGGGGTTACTACCAGCCCGTCGCTACCATGGCCGCGGCCGTCATGCGTCCGTCGAAGAGCTTCAACGAGGCCATCGCGACCCTCGGCTGACCAGCTCGCGGTAGTGCCGAAGGATGTGAATTCGATGTTGTTCCCTGGTGTCCCAGGCGCATCGGATTCACATCCTTGACGCTGGGCGGCCGGTGGATCCGGTCGGATATCAGGATCGTTCCAGGTATGGTTCGGAAACGGTGCCAGCGAGCCGGTCGCGCCGACATCGTCGGGTCTCAGCGCGGTCGGCACTACAGGGCATCTCCGACGGGAAAAATGCCGACCGTAACCCGATCCCGCTATAGCGGTGATGCGCGCGGTCTGAGAGCATCCGTTCTTGTGCGCATATCAGGGTTCCGTCGCCCTTCCGTGACCATGCGCGGGTATGTCGTCGCGCTGATGTTGATGTTGGCCGCATGCTCCAGCGGGGGAAGTGAACCGGCCGTGCGGGCTTCGGTCAACGCCGGATCAACGGCCGCGTCCCGATACGTCACGCCGCTGAAGGGGATCTGCCCGGACACCGTGGTTTTCCAGGAGCCGTGGTGGCCGGGTGCGGACTACGGGTTCGCCTACCAGCTCCTCGGGCCGAACCCGGTGATCGACAGGAACAAGAACCGGATCACCGGCCCGCTCGGTGCTACCGGCGTCACGTTCGAGATCCGGGCTGGTGGCCCGGCGGTCGGCTTCCAACCGACGTCCTCCCTGCTCGCTCAGGACGACAACATCCTGCTCGGCGACGTCGGCACGGACGAGGCGATCCAGAACTCGGGAAAGGCGCCGACAGTGGCGGTCTTCTCGATCTATGAGAAGAACCCGCAGGTTCTCCTGTGGGGGAATCCGGACTGGAACTTCACCAGCGTCGCCGACATCCACCGGGCGGGGGTGACGGTGCTGGCCAGCGCGAGCGGGACTGTTTACCCGGATGTTTTCATCCGGGAGGGGCTGCTGAACAGGTCGCAGGTGGACACCTCCTACCAAGGCACCCCTGACCGGTTTGTCGCCACCGACGGCAAGATTGCGCAACAGGGGTTCGTGACCTACGAGCCATACCAGCTTGAACACGATGTCAAGGCGTGGGACAAGCCAGTGAGATACCTGCTCCTCCATGACGAGTACCCGGTGTACCGGGCCCAGCTCTCCGTCCGGCCGGACAAGCTGGCGGCCAGCCGTGCCTGCCTGGCCAAACTCGTGCCATTGTTCCAACGGGCGCAACGTGACTATATTGCCGACCCCGGTCCGACCAACCAGCTCCTGCTCAAGGTCGTCGGTTCGCTGGACACCAGCGGCTTCACTCTTTCACCCGGGCTGCTCGCGGATGCCGACACGAAGCTGAAGGAACTCGGGCTGGTTGCCAACGGGACTGACGGGGTGCTGGGCAGCTTTGACACTGCCCGTGTCCAGCGGCTCATCGACCGGCTGGCGCCGGTCTTCGAGGCCAAGGGCACCAAGCCCAAACCGGGGCTGAGACCGGCGGATCTGGTGACCAACGATTTCCTGGACAGGTCGATCTCCCTGAAGTAGCGAGCTGTAGAGCCTGCGGCCATGCGCTACAGCGGCATTCGAAGCTCACGGCCACCCCGCGCGACGCCACCGACCGTCCCGGACTTGGAGTCACTTTCATGAGCGACTACCCGCCCCCCACTTTTGACATCACCAAGCCGCACTCGGCCCGGGTCTGGAACTACTGGTTGGGCGGTAAGGACTATTTCGAAGTTGACCGCGAGTACGGGGATAGGTACTTTAAGATATATCCGGAGATTGTCGAGATCGCCCGCGCGGGCCGGGCCTTCCTCCGCCGTGCCGTCACCCACCTGGCCGGCGAGGCAGGCATTCGCCAGTTCCTCGATATCGGTACAGGTCTGCCCACCGTGGAGAACACCCACGAGATCGCCCAGCGGATCGCCCCGGACGCGCGTGTCGTCTATGTCGACAACGACCCGCTCGTGCTGCTCCACGCTCGTGCTCTGCTGGTCGGCACCAGCGAGGGCGCCACCGCTTACATCGACGCCGACGTCCATGATCCTGAAAGGATCCTCGCCGGTGCCGCCGAAATCCTTGATTTCAGCCGGCCGGTGGGGCTCATGTTGATAGGGATCATGGGGAATGTCGCGGACTTCGACGAGGCGTACGCGATTGTGCGACGGCTTCTCGACGAGGTGCCAGCGGGCAGCTACCTGACTCTGGGAGATGGCGCGGTCCTTGACGAGGCCGTTCGGGCCCTCAGCGAAGGCCCCGGTGGGCACGGGTACTACAACCGCAGCGTTGAAGAGATCGTCCGGTTCTTCGACGGACTTGAGCTGATCGAGCCCGGTGTGGTC
Organism: Protofrankia sp. CiP3; assembly: GCF_917627345.1. NCBI lineage: Bacteria > Bacillati > Actinomycetota > Actinomycetes > Frankiales > Frankiaceae > Protofrankia > Protofrankia sp. CiP3. The sequence goes on from NZ_CAKJTM010000037.1 coordinate 10,417, forward strand.
TCGACCCACTTTTGGCGGCCCGCTCCGGGAAGCGTTCCCATTGCGCTGGATTCGTTCTGCGGTGTCGCGCGTAAGCTCTGAGTACCGCTGAGGATCAATATCATGCTCAGGCGCTGAGCACACACGGGGAGCACAGTGACAGGGCAACCGGACCGGGGGTCGGCCGTGGGCCGGATGCTGCTCGGCATTCAGCTGCGCCGTCTTCGGGAGGCCCGAGGCATCAGCCGCAAGGTGGCCGGGCACGAGATCCGGGGCTCCGAATCGAAGATCAGCCGGTTGGAGCTGGGGCGGGTTGGCTTCAAGGAGCGTGATGTAGCCGACCTGCTCACCCTCTACGGCGTCACCGCTGAGGCGGATCGGGCACCGCTGCTTGAGCTGTCCCGGCAGTCCACCCAGCCGGGCTGGTGGAACGCCTCCGCCGATGTCCTGCCGAACTGGTTCGAGCTTTACCTGGGTCTGGAGACCGCCGCGACATTGATCCGGACCTATGAGGTCCAGTTCATCCCAGGCCTGCTCCAGACCGAGGACTACGCTCGTACCGTCATTACCCAAAGCGATGGTCCGGGCGCTGTTTCGGTCAAGGACGTCGAACGCCGGGTCGACATGCGGATGAGCCGGCAGAGGATACTGGACCGCCCGGATCCGCCCCGGCTGTGGGCCGTGTTGGACGAGGCGGCTCTGCGGCGCCCGATCGGCCAGCCCGCGGTGATGCGCGCCCAGCTGGAACGGTTGATCGCGGTTTCCAAGCGGCCGAACATCATCGTCCAGGTGATGCCCTTTGCCTTCGGCGGCCACGTCGCGGAAGGTGGCGCCTTCAGCATTCTGCGTTTCGCCGAACCGGATCTGTCCGATGTGGTCTATTCCGAGTATCTTACGAATGCGCTCTACCTGGACAAGCCATCGGACGTGTACCGCTATTCGGAGGTCATGAACCGGCTCGGCATCGACAGTACAGCGCCCGACCAGGCCGCCGATTTCCTGGCCAGGGTCATCGCCGAGATGTAAGGACGGGGGCCGGCTTCCCCTGACGGCATTGTCTCCCGGCGGGCGATATTACCTCACCGGCGTTGCCCCGGCTCGTACCAGGGCCCGACGACCAGGTGAGCCGCCAGGCCGAACAAGCAGAAAACAACGAAACCAAAAAGGGCGGAAACGATGATCGCCGCAAACAGCGGCCCGGACTCCAGGCTCCGCGTGTAGCCGTCGATGAGCCGGCCGATCCCGGGTTCCCCCTGGCGGAAGAAGAAGTCGCCCACGATCGCGCCGATCACCGACAGGCCCGCGGAGATACGTAGCCCGGTGAAGACGGCGGGGAGAGCGCCGGGAAACTCCAGCCAGATCAGCCGCCGCCACCGGCTGGCTTGCCGCAACGTGAACAGGTCGTGATGGCCGGTATCCGCCGAACGGAGGCCGAACAGCGTGTTCGTAATGATTGGGAAAAGCGCGATCAGGACACACACGATGGTCCTGGGCCAGAAGCCGTACCCGAACCAGAAACCGATCAGCGGAACAACCGCCAGGATCGGAATGGTCTGCAGCAGCACCGCCCAGGGATAGAACGAACGCTCGACCCAGCGTGCCTGGTTCATCAGGACCGCGAAGGTCATCCCCAGCGCTGATGCGATCATGAGGCCGACGACGGCGACCTTCGCGGTTGCCTCCAGCGCGGAAAGAATCTCGTGGAACGTGGCCCAGTCGAGAAATCCGTCCATCACCACCTGATGTGGCGGTGGTAGCAGGAAACGTCGGCGCGGGGCGAAGAAGGCATAACTCACCAGGTACCAGGCCCCGACCACCACGCACAGGACAGCGAACGGCGGTAGCGTCGTCCGCGCCGCGCCGGCCAGGCGGGAGAACACCCGCGGCAAGGGCCGGGCCAGCGGCAGGGGAGCGTCGTCGGCGGTCACGCGAACGACTCCCGTAGAGCCTCGGAAACGGCCTGCGCGGTCCGGGTGAACTCCGTGTCGAATCGCAGCCCTCCCTGCCTCGGGTAGTCGAAGGGCACCTCGATCTGGGCCAGCACGCGGCCCGGCCGAGCGGAGAGAACCAGCACTCTCGTGGCGAGCAGGACCGCCTCCGCCGCCGAATGCGTGACGAACAGGCCGGCGAAACGTTCCCGTGTGTACAGCCGCAGTAACTCGTCCCCGAGACGTTCCCGGGTGATCTCGTCGAGCGCGCCGAACGGTTCGTCGAACAGGAACAACGACGGACGCATGGTGAGCGCGCGGGCGAGCGAGACCCGCATGCGCATCCCACCGGACAATGCCTTCGGGCGGTGCCGCTCGAAGCCCGCCAGCCCGGTCAGCGCGATGGCGTCGGCAACCAGGCGCCGACGTTCCTCCTTCGCCACGCCGTCGAGCTCGGCGAGGAGGCCGACGTTCGCCTCGACTGTCCGCCATGGCAGCAGGGTGGGGTCCTGGAAGACATAGCCGGGGACGGCCGAGCCGACCGCCACCGATCCGGTCGACGCTTCGGTGAGGCCCGACGCGATGCGCAGCAGCGTGGACTTGCCCGAACCCGAGGGCCCGACCACCGCCACGATCTCGGTATCACGTACCGTAAAGAACACTTCCCGCAACGCCCGGGTACCGTCCGGGAATGTCTTCCCCACCCCCTGGAACGACAACGCGGTACCCGCCGGGGCTGGCTCCGGCGACGATACCTGTCTTTTTGTCCGCCTTTTTGTCTGTTTCATCCTGATCTCCGGCCCGGTGGTGCGCAAATGTGGATGATCCGCCTTTGTTCGCCATGTCAGGTCCCTTGGCTGAAAATTGGGAAATGATTGATCGTACCGGTTTGATCGCATCGTGGCCGCGTCCGCTGTACTCCTGGTAGGCATATCCACCGGAACGGTGACGGCGCGGTCGGGCGGCCGTGGGGAAAGCGGCTCCGCCATGGCGCAGGTGCCCGCCGCTGGCCGTGCCCGCCCTCACAGGCCGCGGGCGACGACGTCGAGGACGGTGCCCAAGGCACGTTCGCGCTCGGCGTCGGGCAGGTCGCGCAGCGGCCCGTCGTTGAGCAGCGTCGACAAACCGTGCACGGCTGACCAGGCGGCGTACTCGGCCCCGGGGCGGCGTTCGGGTGGGATCGCGCCGGTCTCAACCAGCTCGTCGAGCCGGCTACCGAGCAGCTCATACGGGCCGAGCCCGCTGGCACCCGTTCCCTCGCCCACCGCGAACGCGCGCGTGGTACGAGGCACGGCGAACGCCGTCTGGAACCAGCCGGGTTCGGTGGTGGCGAACTCCACGTAGGCCCGCCCGAGCGCGTCGAGCCGGGCCCAGGCGGTCACCACCGGGTCGGTGTCGCTGGGTAGTGCGTCGATCCGTTGCTCCATGAGCAGCGCCAGCTGGCTCATGCAGCGTTCGCAGACGGCGCGCAGCAGCTCGTCCCGGTCGGCGAAGTGCCGGTACGCCGCGTTGTGCGAGACGCCGACGGCGCGGGTTGCCGCCCGCAGCACCACGGCTTCGGGGCCATCGGCTCGGGCCAGCGCGACACCGGCGTTAACGAGCGCCTCCCGCAACTGGCCGTGGTGGTAGGGGCGTGGGGGGATTGCAGCCAGCATGTTGACAGTGTCTACTTTGGATGGCACGCTCGTCAATGTTGCCGCTGTCAACTTCAGGAGATGTGCTCTCGATGCCTTCCCCGCGCTCCCGCCGCCGGCTCGCGCTTCTCGCGACCGTCTGCCTCGCCGTGTTCGCGATCAACCTTGACACCACGATCGTCAACGTCGCCCTGCCCGAGCTGGCCCGTCAGCTCGGCGCGACCACCCGCGACCTGCAGTGGATCGTCGACGGGTACAACCTGGCCTTCGCCGCGCTCGTGCTCACCGCCGGGTCGATCGGCGACCGCTTCGGCCGCCGCCCGGTGCTGATCGGCGGGCTCGCCGGCTTCGCCGTCGCGAGCGCGGTCGGGGCGGTGTGCACCGGGGCCGGTGCGCTGGTCGCGGTGCGTTTCGTCATGGGCGCGTTCGCCGCGCTCATCTACCCGACGACACTGTCGGTCATCACGAACGCCTACCCGGACCGCGCCGAGCGCGCCAAGGCAATCGGCGTGTGGGGCGCGGTCACCGGCCTCGGGGTCGCCGTCGGTCCCGTCACGGGTGGGCTGCTGCTCGCTCACTTCTGGTGGGGCGGCGTGTTCCTCGCCCTCGTCCCGGTCGCGCTGGCCGCGGCCGCCCTCGCCGTCGTGCTCGTGCCCGAGTCCAGCGACCCCGGCGCGGCCCGGCTGGACCTGCCCGGTCTGGTCACCTCGTCGGCCGGCATCGGGCTTCTCGTCTACACGATCATCGAGGCGCCGCACCGCGGCTGGACGTCGTTCTGGACGATCGCCGGTTTCACCGCAACGGCGATCATCGCCGCCCTGTTCGTCACTGTTGAGCGGCGCCGGGCGAACCCGATGCTCGATGTAAGCCTGTTCCGTACGCCGGCCTTCTCGGCCGCGAGCGGCGCGGTGACCGTCGCGTTCTTCGCGCTTTTCGGGTTCATCTTCCTGATCACACAGTACTTCCAGTTCATCCGCGGCTACGGCACCGTCTCGACCGGCGTGCGGATCCTGCCGGTGGCCCTGACCATTGCGGCCGGATCGGTGCTCGGCGCGTGGCTGGCCGGCCGCCTCGGCACCCGCGTCATTGTCGTCACCGGGCTGACGCTGTTCGGCACGGCGTTCGCCTGGATCGCGGTGTCCGCGACCTATGAGTCCTACCTGCGGATCGCCGCACAGATGGTGATCATGGGTGCCGGTCTCGGCCTGACCACCGCACCGGCCACCGAGTCGATCCTGTCCGTGCTGCCGGCGGCGAAGGCCGGTATCGGGTCCGCCGTCAACGACGCCACCCGGGAGGCCGGCGGCACGCTCGGTGTCGCCGTCATCGGCAGCGTCTTCACCTCGATCTACGTCCACCAGCTCGCCGGTACGAGCGTCGCCGCGCTGCCGCGGGAGGTCGCTGGCGCCGCCCGCGACTCCGTCGGCGCGGCGATCGCGACAGCCACCCACGCCGCACCGGCGGTCAGCCAACAACTTGTCACCGACGTCAACGCGTCATTCATGAGCGGCCTGCACATCGCCTGCCTGGTCGCCGCCGGTGTGTGCTGGCTCGGCGCGCTCGGCGGCCTGGCGTTGCCCGGCCGTCGCGACATGGGCGTACCGCGGCCCGGTCCCGTCTCGTCCGACGCTGAGCCGGCGCTGGCCGGCTGAGACAGCCGGCAACAGGGCTGTGGATCAAGGAGTGGGGCTGGGGCAGGCGCATCGCGCGGCGATGGACCGGGATCGATGACGTGAGCTGCCTGCCCCCAACCCCGCGTCCCCGCGTCCCCGGTCGCTCTGGCGTCGGTGTTTCTCGCGGCGGGTTTTTAGAGGTGTACGGGTAGCCCGGCCGCGGCCCATGCGTGGAACCCGCCGATGATGTCCGTGGAGCGTCGCAGGCCGAGATCGTGCAGGGAGGCCGCGGCCAGGCTGGATGTGTAACCCTGCGAACAGACTATGATGATCTGCTGGTCGTAGCCGGTGGCCGCGGGAAGCTTCGCGTCGCTGGCGGGGTCGAAGCGCCACTCCAGGACGTTTCGCTCGACGAGCAGCGCGCCTGGAATCCCTCCCTCACGCGCGCGCTGCGCGGCCGGGCGGATGTCAACGATGATCGCGCCCTCCCGCCGGGCTTCGGCCGCCTGAGCGGCGGTGAGCCGGGTCAGCCTGGCTCGGGCGTCGGTGAGGACCTGTTCGATCGTCCGCGCTCCCGCCGGGGGTGATGGGACGGGAGTCACCAGTCCACTCCTGCCTGCTCACGACCTACCTCGACCAGCCCCGCCCGCGGATCCACGACGTAGCGCCGCATGAACTCCAGGGCCGGTGTGTAGACGTGGATGCTGACCGCCGGGGTGGTGCCGGTATTGCCGATGCGGTGGACGTGAGCCGGACCGAAGGAGCGGACCCGGCCCCCGGCATGTGTTTCCGCTGTTTCCGGGCGCGACGGTCCGCACCGGCCGAAGCCAGCCGCCCACTCGGTCAGGACGCCGGCCACGACCGTGAACGCACCCGCGCTGCCGCCGTGGTCGTGCAGGTCGGTGGACTGGCCGGGGAGCCAGGTCAACAGCCATGCCTGATGGTCGGCGGCTGTCTCCAGCAGCGTGTACCACCGCTGCTTCGGGTCGAAGCGGACCAGCGGCGCCCAGCCGTCCCGGTGCGTCGTGAGCCGACGGACGATCAGGGCGGCGTCTGTCGGGCTGCGCCTGCTGCCCGTGCGGACACGCGACCGGGAGCGGGATGCCGTGGTCATCGTTTCCCGGCCAGATCGCTGGTTTCGGTGGGTGTGTCCAGACCGAGGCCGACAGGTGAAGCGGTGGTCATGGCTGGGTACCTCCAAAGACGGGACGGGTGACCGGTAGAGGAACGGCGTCAGGCGCCGACGAGGTGACAGCCGGCCGTCGTGACGGCCAGTTATGGCGATATGGCAGTGGGAGCAGGTCTGTACGGCGCGTAGCCGCGGCACGAACCCACGGAGAAGCGGGGATGGCATTGCGGCCCTGGCTCCGGATGCGCCTCCGGCGGAGCCACGCGGATCAGCCTGGACGTGCGGCGGCAGCCGGACTCACCACGCTGGTCTCACGCCATCGGTCAGGCGCCTGCCGCCAGCCAGGCCGCGAAAGAGAACTCCGGCCCGGTATCTGGTACCCACCCAGAGAGATCGGGTGGGTCGCCGCCGTCGGCGACGGTCACAATGGTCAGCGACAGAGCGCGCTGGAGGTAAGCCGGTAGTCCACGTAGCGACACGCCACGAGGAGGAATCTCGACTTCATGAGTCGACAATGCCTGGCCGGCTGGCGTGGCGTCAACTGGCGAACGTAGCCGTTTCGTGAAAGATTATTTTTCTGGGCAAAGCCGGTGCCTGTGCTGGTCGAACGTCATTCGTCGGCGGGCGGTGGCTGGGCGGCGAGCAGGGAGCGCAGGGCCGCGCCCTCGGCGGGGCTGAGCTGTTCGACGAACCGCTGCAACACCGCGGTCGGGGTCTCACCTCGGCCCAGCAGAGCCTTCATCTGCTGGGCGGCAAGCTCCTCCCGTGCGGCCAGCGCCCGCCAGGCGTAGCCACGGCCGGTCGGTATCCGCTCCGCCAGCCCCTTCTCGGCCAGTCGGGTGAGGATCGTCGTCACCGTTGTGTAGGCGAGATCGCCCCCGAGAGACTGCTGGATCACGGCTGGGGTCACCGGCTCGTCCGCAGCCCACAGCGCGGCCAGTATTTCGCGCTCCAGCGCGCCGCGCGCCCGACGGGCCCGCCGGTTTTCCGCCCGGTCGCCCATGCAACCCCCGGTCTCCCGTAGCAGCGACGTCTCGTCGTAGTATACGACAGCGTTGTAGTAATCTACCGCCGGTAGTAACTCCATCGCATTCGGCGCATGCGGGGGCGCGATGTGATCGTTGATGATGACTGTGCCGAGGCTGATGCGACCCGATATGTCTGTCGTCCGGATTGCGCGCCAGGTTCCCGGCCGACGGTTATCGGCCATCAGCTGTCCGTTGTGGTATGGGTGCCGGTCGCGGTCGGTCGGCATCCCCGCACTCATGAGCGCGCCCGGCACGAGGGGCGTGCCCCAGCCCCGCGATGCCGCGTCCCCCCTCTTGCCGGTCGCCCGTAGCCTGGAGACGAGAAGAAGTATGAGTGATCTTACCTATATGCAGTCGATTGTCACAGGGCTGCTGCAAGGTGTGACCGAATTGTTCCCGGTGTCCAGCCTCGGGCATTCCGTGCTGGTCCCCGCGGTGATTGGCGGAAGCTGGAAGCACCTTGTTACCGAATCGGCGTCCTCAACCAGTGAACAGTCGCCCTATCTGGCGTTCATCGTCGCGTTGCACGTAGCGACAGCCGGCGCGCTGCTCGTCTTCTTCCGGTCCGACTGGACCCGTATTATCCGTGCCCTCGCGGTCAGTCTACGCAGCCGTACCGTGACGACCTCGGACGAGCGGCTGGCCTGGCTGCTGATTATCGGCACGATCCCCGTCGGGCTCACCGGCTTTCTTCTCGAGCACACCTTCCGGACGCTGTTCGCCAAACCGCTGGCCGCCGCGCTTTTCCTCACCCTCAACGGGGTCATCCTCCTTGCCGGAGAGCGGCTGCGCCGCAGCGCGGAAGCCCGCCGCGCGCGTCCCCTGCCTGCGGCTCGCGGCGGCGATGCCGATGCCGATGGCATCATCGAGCGTCACGGCATGGTGGTCGCCGAGCGGCGCGGTCTCGACCGGCTCGCCTACCGGGAGGCCGGCGTCATCGGGCTGTTCCAGACCTTCGCGCTGTTCGCGGGCATTTCCCGGTCCGGGATCACCATGGTCGGCGGGCTGCTCCGCGGCCTTGACCATGAGGACGCCGCCCGATTCTCCTTCCTGCTCGCCACCCCGGTCATCCTCGCCGCTGGCCTCCTGAAACTCCCGGCCCTCGCGGGCAGCGCCGGAAGTCACATTCACGGCCAGGTCATCGTCGGGATGCTTGCCGCCGGGACCGCCGCTTACCTCTCCGTGCGTTTCCTCACCAACTACTTCGAGACCCGTACCCTTACCCCATTCGCCGTGTACTGCCTCATTGTCGGTGGACTCGCCACCCTGCGTTTCGGCATCGGCGGCTGACAGCGATTTCGCCCGCCGCCGTCGAAGATCGACCGGGCGGGCTGCGCGCCGGGACCCAGGTGCGTGGCGCATGATCGTTGGTTTCGCGGCGTACGGTGCGAAACCGCTCCCGGCCATCCTGGCCGACGTCATCCCGGTTGACGTCATCCTGGCCGATGCCATTGCCGACGGCGGCAGCCGGTGTATGCGGCTGGCGCCGTCGCGCGGGCGGCAGACCGGCCATGCCCGGAAAATACATTGACCTGAAGCCGGGTCCAGCTCGTAGTGTTCGTATGCGTCGGCGGCGCTGCGGCCCTTCGTCACTCGGGCGGCAATCCGCCACCGGCCGCTTCGGGCACGGGTCAGCGCCGTGGCGCTGACCCGTGCCGATACAGCGGTATGAAAGCCTCGCGCCACCGTCCGGTACTTCGTTCTATCTGCCCTGCTGCCGAGAGAGACCGCATGCTGATCCGAATCCTGCGGGCCCACCTTGGCCCCTACACCAGGCCGATCATGATAACGGTCGGCCTGCAGCTGGTGGCGACGATCGCCATCCTGTATCTACCGACCCTGAACGCCGACATCATCGACCACGGGGTGATCACCGGCGACGTCGGCTATATTGTGCGCATCGGCGGGATCATGCTCGGGGTTGCCGCTGTGCAGATCATCTGTGCCGGCGCCGCCGTGTATTTCAGCGCCCAGACGGCGATGGCGCTCGGGCGTGATCTCCGGGCGGCACTGTTCGACCAGGTGCAGTCGTTCTCCGTCCGCGAGGTCGGCCGGTTCGGGGCACCCTCTCTGATCACCCGGGCCACGAACGACGTCCAGCAGGTCCAGATGCTGGCACTGATGAGCTTCACGCTGATGGTCTCCGCGCCGATCATGTGCCTGGGCGGAATCGTGCTGGCACTGCGCCAGGATGCCAGATTGTCCGCCCTGCTGGTCGTGATCGTGCCGGTGCTCGGCACGATCGTCGTGCTGATCGTGAGCCGGATGCGGCCCTTGGGCCGGGCGATGCAGGAACGCCTCGACGCCGTCAACCGGATCCTGCGCGAGCAGATCAGCGGGTTGCGAGTGATCCGGGCGTTTGTCCGGGACGACTACGAGCAGCGCCGGTTCGGGATGGCCAACGCTGAGCTGACCGACGTCTCCCTGCGGTTCGGCCAGTTGATGGCGTTGATGTTCCCGCTGGTGCTCACAGTGGTGAACGTTTCCAGCGTCGCCGTGCTGTGGTTCGGCGCGCACCGCATCGACGCCGGTCAGATGCAGATCGGCGCGCTCACCGCGTTTCTCAGCTATCTCATGCAGATCCTGATGTCGGTGATGATGGCTACCTTCATGTTCATGATGATTCCTCGTGCCGAGGTGTGCGCGGAACGCATCCAGGAGGTGCTGGTCACCGGCTCCACCCTGCTGCCGCCGGCGAACCCGGTGCGCTCCCTCGACCGGCACGGCGAGCTGGAGCTGCGAGACGTCGGGTTCCGCTACCCGGGGGCGCAGGAGCCGGTGCTGCGCGGGATCAGTGTGCGGGCCCGGCCCGGCCAGACCACCGCGATCATCGGCGGTACCGGTAGCGGTAAAACGACGTTGCTCGGCCTGATCCCGCGGCTGGCCGACGCCACCGAGGGGAGTGTCCTCGTTGACGGCGTCGATGTCCGTGAGCTCGACCCGGCGTTGCTTGCCGCTACCGTCGGGCTGGTCCCGCAGAAGCCGTACCTGTTCTCCGGCACCATCGCGACCAACCTGCGCTACGGCAATCCGGACGCCACCGACGCCGACCTGTGGGTGGCCTTGGAAATCGCGCAGGCGAGGGAGTTCGTCGAGGCCATGCCCGACGGCCTGGAGACCGCGATCGCCCAGGGCGGGACGAACGTATCCGGCGGCCAGCGCCAGCGCCTCGCGATCGCCCGGGTGCTGGTCTGCCGTCCGCAGGTCTACCTGTTCGACGACTCGTTCTCGGCCCTCGACTACGCCACCGATGCGCGGTTGCGGGCGGCGCTCGCCCGGGAGACCGCAGCCGCGACGGTCGTGATCGTCGCCCAGCGGGTCGCCACCATCCGTGAGGCCGACCAGATCATCGTGCTGGACGGCGGCGAGGTCGTCGGTACCGGCACCCATCACCAGTTGCTGGCCGGTAACACCACCTATCGGGAGATCGTGCTCTCCCAGCTCACCGAGGAGGAGGCCGCATGACCGACCGGGCAGTGGTGCCAGCCCAGCCGGCCTCGCCAGCCCAGGCAGCCCAGCCAGCCCAGCCGGCCCGGGCGGTGGCGCCGCGCCGGGGGCCGACACCGATGGGTGGTCCGGGCCGCTTCTTCATGAGTCAGGGCGCGGCGGAGAAGTCCATGGACTTCGCCGGGTCGAGCCGCCGGCTACTCGGGCTGCTGCGCCCGCAACGGCATCTGTTCGTTGTGACGATCGCGCTGGCGATGGTGAGCGTCGGGCTCACCGTGCTTGGTCCGCGGCTGCTCGGGCATGCCACCGACCTGGTGTTCGCCGGGGTCTTCAGCCGACGGCTGCCGGCCGGTATGTCGAAGGCGGAGGCTGTCGCACAGCTGCGCGCCGCCGGCCATGACACCCAGGCCGACCTGCTCGCCTCGCTCGACGTCACGCCCGGTCATGGGATGGACTTCGACGCGATCGGATCCGTACTGCTGGGAGTGCTCGTCGTCTACGTGCTGGCAGGGCTGTGCGGTGTCGTCCAGGCCCGGCTCGCCAACCTGGCACTGCAGCGGGTGATCGGCAAGCTGCGCGGGGACGTACAGGCCAAGATCTCTCGGTTGCCGCTGCGCTACTTCGACGGCCAGCCGCGGGGAGAGATGCTCAGCCGGGTTACCAACGACATCGACAACCTCGGGCAGAGCGTGCAGCAGAGCCTGTCACAGGTAATCGTCTCGCTGTTGACCATCGTCGGCGTGCTGTCGATGATGATCTGGATCTCCTGGGTGCTCGCCCTGATCGCGCTGGTCACAGTGCCGATTTCGATCGTGGTCGCGACGCGGATCGGGAAGTTCGCGCAGCCGCAGTTCGTCGGCCAGTGGGAGATCACTGGCCGGCTCAACGCGCACATTGAGGAGATGTACACCGGGCACGCGCTGGTCCGGGCGTTTGGCCGGCAGGAGGAGTCCGCGCGGATCTTCCGGGAGCACAACGAGCGGCTCTATGCGGTCAGCTGGCGCGCGCAGTTCATCTCCGGACTGATGCAGCCGGCGATGATGTTTATCGGGAACCTCAACTACGTGCTGGTCGCGGTCGTCGGGGGACTGCGGGTCGCGTCCGGCACACTGTCGATCGGTGACGTGCAGGCGTTCATCCAGTACTCCCGGCAGTTCAGCCAGCCGCTGTCCATGGTCGCCAGCATGGCGAACCTGGTGCAGTCCGGGGTGGCCTCCGCGGAGCGGGTGTTCGACCTTCTTGACGCCAGCGAGCAGGAACCGGACCCGGTCGCCCCGGCGCACCCGGAGCGGCTGCGTGGCCGGGTGGCCTTCGAGCACGTCGCCTTTTGCTACGCGCCGGACAGGCCGCTGATCGAGGACCTGTCGCTGACCGCGGAACCCGGTCACACCGTCGCGATCGTCGGCCCGACCGGCGCCGGGAAGACCACGCTGATCAATCTCCTGATGCGGTTCTACGATGTCACCAGCGGCCGGATCACACTGGACGGGGTCGACATCGCCGCGATGTCGCGAGAGGAGCTGCGGTCAGGCATCGGCATGGTGTTGCAGGACACCTGGCTGTTCGGCGGCACCATCGCGGAGAACATCGCGTACGCTGTCTCGGAGCCCACCCGGGAGCAGATCGTCGCGGCCGCCGCCGCCGCGCACGTCGACCGCTTCGTGCGGACCCTGCCAGCCGGCTACGACACGGTGCTCGATGATGATGGTGCCGGCGTCAGCGGCGGGGAGCGGCAGCTGATCACCATCGCCCGGGCCTTCCTCGCGGAGCCGCTGATCCTTGTCCTCGACGAGGCGACCAGCTCGGTGGACACCCGTACCGAGGTGCTGATCCAACAAGCTATGTCGACTCTGCGGGCAGGGCGGACCGCGTTCGTGATCGCGCACCGGCTGTCCACCATCCGGGACGCTGACACCATCCTGGTGATGGAGAACGGCGCCATCGTCGAACAGGGCAACCACACCGAACTGCTCGCCGCGGGCGGCGCCTATGCCCGGCTGTACCAGGCCCAGTTCGCCGAGGCCGTCGCCGAGGTCTGAGCACCTGGGGTGACTCCGCTGGCCGGGTCAGCCACGAGGCTAGGTCAGCCGCGGCCGGCCGGGGGAGCTGTTTCACCCGTGGATGGGGCCGGCCGTGGTCGACAGCGGTTGGCCACTGCGTTGTGAGCGGTTCTGGATGATCTCTGCCGCGATCGATATGGCGGTCTCCGCCGGGGTGCGGGCGCCCAGGTCGAGGCCGATCGGCGCGCGGATGCGGACGATCTCGTCCCCGGCCAGGCCCGCTTCCCGCAGGCGGGCCAGCCGATCGGCGTGGGTGCGCCGGCTGCCCATCGCCCCGATGTAGCCGGCGGGCGTGCGCAGCGCCGCGACCAGCAACGGCACGTCGAACTTCGGGTCGTGGGTGAGCACGCAGATCACTGTCGACGGGTCCACTGTGGTATGCCTGAGGTACCGGTGCGGCCATTCGACCACTACCTCGTGCGCCTCGGGGAACCGCCTACGGGTGGCGAATACCGCCCGAGCGTCGCAGACGGTGACGTGGTAGTCGAGGAAAACCCCGACCTGGGTGACCGCTCGGGCGAAATCGATCGCGCCGAAGACGAGCATGCGCGGGGGAGGGAGGAGAGACTGGACGAACACGGTCACGGTATCGCAACGCCGTTCGCCCGCCGGCCCGTAGCGGCGCCTGCCGGACTGCCCCCGCGCAAGTAGCTCACGCCCGTCATCGGTGACCGCCGTATCGAGGTCCTTGGCACCGAGCGTGCCAAGAGCCCGGTCCCGCCATATCGCGCGCCGCGCTCCCAGCCGGGCCGAGCCGGCTATGGCCGTGGCCACCGCGACCGGCTCCGCGGCCTGAACCGTCGTCGCGACGGCGGGGAAGTCCGGCGCATGCGTGCGGTCGATGCGCTGCACGAAGACGCTGATTGTCCCGCCGCAGGTCAGGCCGGCCGCGAACACGTCGTCCTCGCTCAAGCCGTAGGTCTCCAGAACTGGTTCGCCGGTGGTGAGCACGCGCCTGGCCGTGTCGTACACCGCTGCCTCCACGCAACCACCCGCGACGCCGCCGAGTGCCTCGCCAGCGGCGTTGACGGCCAGCACAGCGCCGGGCTGCCGCGGCGCGGACACGCTGGTCGCGACGACCGTCGCCAGCGCGAACGGTGTTCCCGACTCCCACCAGCTGAGCAGCTCCGCCAGCGCCTCACGCATGGGACATCACCACGTGGGTGGGCCGGATGGCTCGAAGCGCCCAGGCTCCGCCGGGGGCCGGGCATCCCACAGCGGAGCCTGGGCCGGGTCGTTCATCGCGACAGTTCCGCTTGCACGTCGGCGTGGATCTCCCGGGGAACGATGGCGGGCTCGTAGCGGCGGATCACCGCTCCGTCACGGCCGACGAGGAACTTGGTGAAGTTCCACTTCACCTCGTCCGTACCGATTGTCTCCGGTCTGGCGGCCTTGATGTGCTCGTAGAGGGAGCCGGCGGAGGGGCCGAAATCGCCGGGTGCCTGCGCGCGCAGGTAGACAAAGAGTGGGTCCGCGGCTGGGCCGTTGACGTCGATTTTACGGAAGATCGGGAAAGTGATGTTGTACTGGGTCGAGCAGAACTGTTGGATCTCGGCGTCGGTTCCCGGTTCCTGCCCGCCGAACTGGTTGCAGGGGAAGCCGAGGATGTCCAGGCCGCGGTCGTGGGCGTCGCGGTACAGCGTTTCCAGTTCCTCGTACTGGGGGGTCAGCCCGCACTTGCTGGCGACATTGACGATCAGCAGCGTACGACCGGCGTAGTCGCCGAGCGACCGCGTTTCGCCGTTGCTTGTCGTGACGGTGAAATCGTAAATCGTCATTGGCTTCCCTGAATCGTGGCGTGGTCGGTGGCGATGTCGAGAGCTTCGAGCGTTTGTTGCCGGCTGCGCTGTGCCGGCCGGGTGCTGCCGGCCGTGTCCTGCCGGCCGGGCGGTCTGACCGTTTCGGGTGGCCGGGCGAGGCGCTGTCGGTCGTTCTGGCCGGGGTTCGCTCCTTCCCTATTTATGCAACCCAGGTGGGGACGTTAATCGCTGCCGGCGAATTATGCAACGACGATCGTTGCATATATGCTGGGGCGGTGGTGGCAGCCGAGCCTCGTCCGCGCGGGCGGCCCCGCGACGACTCGGTGGACGTACGGGTGCTGGCCGCCGCCGTACAGGAGCTGGCCGACAAGGGGATCGCCGAGTTCTCCGTCACCGCGGTGGCGGCCAGGGCCAAGGCCGCCAAGCGCAGCATCCACGCCCGCTGGCCGCGGCGGGAGGACCTCATCCTGGCCGGGATGTCCACGTTGGCGGCAGGCCTGGCCCCGCCGCGGACCGGCACGATCGTGGCCGATCTGGCGGTCCTGCTCGACGGGATCGCGGCGGTGTTCGTCGAGCCCCGCCGCAGTATCCTGCAACGCTGCGTAGCGGAGATCAAACAGTTTCCGGAGATCTACCAGGCGTTCACACGCGACTCGATCGACCGCTGCCTGGCCGCGATCGAAGATGCCGTCCACGACGCCGCCGCGCGCGGAGAGATCCGCGGTGACGCCAATGCCGCGGCCACCGCCGAGGCGCTCATGGGCGCCGCGGTGCTGCGCGCGTCCTTTTCCCTCGACCCGGTGCTACCGATCGCCGTACGGGAGGAGATCGTGGGTCTTCTCCTTGACGGCCTGCGTCCACGCCGTGCCGGCTGAGTTCCAGCCATGATCGTCGGGTGACGGCCTGCCGGCCGCGGTTGTGGAGGCCCGGCGCAGGCCGTGACAGTCTTCCCGAGGAGGTGTGTATGACGTCGACAGTGCGGGCGGCCGTGCTCACGGAGGCCGGTGCGGGCCTGGAGTTATCCGAGATCGTTCTTCCTGATCCGGGCCCTGGCCGGGTCCGGGTGCGGCTTGTCGCCGCGGGTGTCTGTCACTCCGACCTCTCGCTGGCGAACGGGATGCTGCGCCAGCCGGTGCCCGCCGTGCTCGGGCACGAGGGGGCTGGCACGGTCGTGGCTGTGGGACCAGGGGTCACCCGGGTCGCCGTCGCTGACCCGGTGCTGCTGAACTGGGTTCCCGCCTGCCGGGAGTGCTGGTTTTGCCGCCACGGCGAGCCCTATCTGTGCGAGCATGCCGCCGATGCCAGCGCGGCGCCCTACGCGGCGTTGCCCGACGGGCGCCCGCTCTACCCGGGGCTGGGCACGGCCGCGTTCGCCGAGGAGACGGTCGTGCCGGAGAACGGCGTGCTCCGGTTGCCGGCCGATGTCCCGTTGGCGGAGGCCGCCGTCGTGGGGTGCGCGGTGCTGACCGGGGTTGGCGCGGTGCTCACCAGCGCCAAGGTCGCCGCAGGTGCGTCCGTGCTGGTCATCGGGCTGGGCGGGGTGGGGCTGTCGGTGCTCCAGGGGGCGCGGCTGGCCGGGGCGGACCCGATCATCGCGGTGGACGTGTCCGCGGCAAAGGAGGAACTCGCGCTCCGGCTGGGTGCGACGCACTTCCGCGTCGCCTCGCCGGCGCTGTCGAAGGAGGTCCGGGCGCTCACCGGCGGAATCGGCGTCGACCACGCCTTCGAGGTTGTCGGGAAGTCCGCGACCATCCGGGCGGCATGGAGCGCCACCCGGCGCGGTGGGCGTACCACGGTGGTGGGGGTCGGCGCCAAGGACGACCTCGTCTCCCTCGGCGCGCTGGAGATCTTCTACTCTGCCCGCACGCTCACCGGTTGCGTCTTCGGTTCCTGCGACCCGGACCGGGATGTCCCGTTCCTGCTCGACCATGCCCGCCGGGGCGGCATCGACCTTCGTGGCCTGGTCACCGCCGAGATCGGGCTTGCGGACGTGCCGGCGGCCTTCGAGGCGATGCTGCGGGGCAGCGGCGGCCGTTCACTCATCCGTTTCCCGGCTGTAACCCCACCGTGGTGAGGGAAAACAGTGTGGATGACCGTACGGGGCGAGCCGCCGTCACGTCGGCCTCGGCAGGGAATACGGCACTGCCGTCGGTGGTAGGGGGCGATGGGATGGATGCACGCAAACATCTTGCGAGACTCCTTACGCGCACGTATGGTTTCTTTGGCACCTGCGCGCGGCCCACATTCGAGCGGTGAACGGTGTTGCTGTACAGGTGTTAGTCGTGCGGGTGCTGGCCGTACGACTGGTAGTCGTATATCTGGTAGCCGTACAGCTGCGTAGCCGGAAGCAAGTATTCAGATCTTGAGGAGGGCACGTGGAAACAGCCGACGAGCTTGTCGTGGCGGTGGAGACCTTGGCCAGTGTTCAGGACCGTTTCGACACCGAGCATTCGGACAGCGACGGTTCCGACGGCCTCAACTATCCTGAAGGTCAGTGACGGACCGGTCCGAGGACATGGGCGAACCCGGCCCGCCGATCGCGTCAGGGTTGGAGACGGGCCAGGACGGATTGTCCACAAAGCATCATCTGGTCCGCGCCATCGAGGCCGCGTTCGGCTGGTCGGGCGCATCGTCGCTGGGGAAGGGCTTCGCTCGCGGTCACGTTACCGACGAGGCGTTATGCCAACGAGTGCTTACGCCGTCCCGGCTACTGGATCTGGTAATGCGGCGGAGCCTTGAACCCCCGCAGCTCAGATGTTTCCAAGACGGCATCGAAATGCATCCGGGCGACTATCTTACTACCCGAGTGGGCCGGCGGGGGCAGCGGACCCGTCTCGCCGACATGAACCGGTTAGCTGATCTTCTTGACTCGGGGCTCACCCTGGTTCTCGATGGACTTGACATGTTCGATGCCACTATGGAGGTGGCCTGTCGCGCTCTTCAGTGGTGGTCTCATGAACTGGTCCAGGTGAATGCCTACCTGACCACCCGGTCGACAGCGGGGTTCCCGCTGCATTGGGACGATCACGACGTTGTCGTTCTCCAGGTTGCGGGCGAGAAAACATGGGACGTGCGGGGCTCCTCCCGCCCTTTCCCGCTGTACCGGGATGCGGAACGCAACGGCACGGCCAGTGCGCAACAGGTGTGGAAAGGTGCGCTCCGCGCTGGCGACCTCATGCACATTCCGCGTGGTTACTGGCATCAGGCGACACGCGCTGAGTACACCGGCGGCATCAGCCTCCACATCACGTTCGGCTTTCCGAAACGGACCGGTGTCGACTGGCTCACCTGGCTCGCGGACCAGGCCCGCGATGTCGAGCTGTTCCGGCGTGACCTGGTCCGCGATGGCAGCGCACAGGAACGGGCCGCGCAGGAACGCGCGTTGGTGAACGCGGCCGTCGAGCTGCTGCGTTCGTCCCCGCCCGCCGAATTCCTCGCCGGCCGTGCACGGACCCAGCCACCGAGACGCCACACACCGACGCTGCCGACGGATCTTCCCGGGCCGGGCGTCGAATCGATCGTCTGCGTCTCGGAATTCAGGCCCGAATTCAGGGAGAGCGACACCGCCGTGATTGTTCTCGGGGGCGGGCGGAGACTGACCTTCACGAAGAAGGCCCGCCCGGCCCTTGACCGGCTGCTGAGCGGCCTGCCGGTCAGTCTCGCCGCGGTGGGGGCGGAGACGGGGACGGACGCCCGCCGGCTCGCCGACCTACTGATTCGGGAGGGGATGTGCGTCAGCCTGACACCCGAATTGTCCTCGGGCTACACCGGTCTCGTCATGAACGCGGACTGCTAGAGAGCGCGCTCGACCTCGGCATCCGGAATATCGACACGGCGTTCAACTACGCGGGTTTCCGTTCGCATGCGATCCTGCTCCAGACCGCGGCCGATCTTCTTCCCTGCTTTTCCGTGTCCACCAAGGTGGGTTTCTTTCCCGGCGCTGGCGGTCACAACGACCACTCGCTGGAACCGGGGCGGCTCCAGGAGGCCCTTGAGACGACGGCGGCGACACTCGGTCAGGCACCGGATGTCGTCTTCCTGCACAACCCCGAGCGGTCGCTGGGCGACCTCGAGCTCGCTCACGCCGCTGACCGTCTCGCGGCGGCGGCCGGTGTCCTGACGGACGCCGTGGCTGCCGGCCTCTGCCGGTCATGGGGTATCTCGACCTGGAATCCCCAGCCAGTGCTTGCGGCGGCCATCGCCGCGGGGCCCCGCGGGCTGGTCCGGCCGTGGTGCTTCATGCACCGCGCCGGCATCCTGGTCCCCGCGAGGATTCTGGACGCAATTGATGATCTTGCCAGCTGCCTGGAGGTCGCGACCGAGCGGCGGTGGGGTATGAGTCCCTTCGGCGGGGACACGGGGGACAGTGTCTGGCGCACGCTGGCACTGCGGCCGTTCATGGCGACGGGCGAGGAGTGCTCTACCGCGGCGGCGGCGTTCCGCCTCGCTTTTGCGCTGCCCCCGGTCGGCCGGGTTGCGGTGGGCACGAACCGGCCCGAACACCTGGCCGACCTGGTTCGCGCGCTCGACCTGGGCATCGACGGCCACAACGTCGAGCGATTCCGGGACATGCTCGCCCGGCGGCAGGCTCACGCGGTGGGATAACGGTGGGATAAGAGCGCCCGGCAGCAGGGGCGTGGATCAATGAACGAGGTTATGGGGCGCGTGCCCTGGCCCCGCGTCCTCCGCTGCCGGCTGCTCCAAGCGGGTTGCCGGGATTCCAGGTCAGCGACGGAGCGTGATCCGCCATCGCAGACCGTTGGATTTTTCCGTTGCTGAGCAGGTGAAGTGGATTTGTCCGTCCTCGTGCGGGTCGCGGCGGATGTCGAGCAGATGCCGCCGGCCGCCATGCTCGGCCGCGATTGTGTAGTGGTCACCGTGCTGGCTGGTGATGGTTGTACGCGGGAGATCGTCCGGGCGGCGCAGGCCGTAGCGCTGGCGAAACCAGATCTCGGCGACGGATTCGGCCGGCGTGGAGCCGAGCCTGCCCCGGATGTGGCCGAGCGGCAGCAGGCCGTCGAGGGCGAGCTCCGACAGCTCCTCGTCGGTGGCGGTGTCGAGGCGGCCGAGAAGGTATCCGCTGGGCAGGGTGATGGCGTTTGCCGCGAGGCGGTCACCACCGATATGGCTCACGCCGAAGGCCGGGGTGCCGGGTAGCAGGTTGTGCAGGCGATGCAGCAGCGGAGCGCCCGCCAGACCACAGCATGGGTCGTGGCGGCCGTGGATGCACACGCCCAGGAACGGAGCCCGCGGCAAGGGCGGGCACGCGGTAGCTGCGGGTCCACGGTCCGCCTCCGGTCGCGCCGCGCCTCGTGTGATCATTCGGTCGTGCGCGTTCCACAGGAACGGTTCCAGCGGTGCCGAACTGTTCGGGTAGGAGCGGTACAGAATGGTTGTGGCGTCGGTCGGGATCGGTCCGAGACCGGGCAGCGACGCCGGGGCGGCCCCGGCAAACCGGGGCCATGGAGCAGGCGTGGGGAGGAACAGGTAGCTACGGTGCCGGGGTATCGTGCCGCGGAGGTCCTCATGGATGCCCCGGGACTCCGACGAGCAGACCACCGCACGGGGGCTCGCCTGCCTGCCTGCCGCCAGGCAGCCGGCAGGCGATGACACGCGGTGGTCCCGGTGGAAATGTGGCAGCCGTGGGTCCGCTGGCCGGGTAACATCGTCCACAAGGCTCCTAAATTCGTACATGCGCACGCTCTAATTTAAGTAAACCTGACTTTAGCCTAAGGGTGCCCGCGGATGCGTGTGCCATCCCGGACAGTCCGCACCGTCACATCCGGGGAACCACGCCGAGCGGTGACCGCCGGGACCGGGGCGGCGGTGCCGGGCCGGTCCCGGGCCGGCCGCGTTGTGGCTGGTCGGATGGCGTTCCTGCTCGCGACTGTCCGGGACAGCCGGATGCCCTGGCTGTCCCGGTTCAATGCTTGGTCCGATGCCCGCTCCGGGATACCCCCGGCACCCGGGGCATCCGTCCGCATGGACCGATCTGTTGATCGTTC